>CAZWZD010000124.1:0-5297 GCA_964638235.1 uncultured Erysipelotrichales bacterium | reverse complement strand
AAAAAGAAGTAAAAAAAGAAGAAAAGATAGATCTTATCTCTATATTTGAAGATGCTTTTGGCAGGAGTTTTTCACAAGCTGAATTTGGTATTATCAATTCATTTAAAATAGCTGGATATAGTGATGATATGATTATAGATGCTTTAAATGAAGCTGTAAAAGCAGGAGTTATTAATTTTAGATATATTGAAAGAATTTTAGAAAACTGGGCTAAATTTGGTGTAAAGAAACGATTTGCTAGAGATTATAAAAAGGATGAAACAATATCGCAACAAATAAAGGATTATAATTGGTGGGAAGGCAATGATTAAAAAGAAACAAGATAGAATACTTAATGAGTTAGATAGACTATTTCCAAATGCACAATGTGAATTAAATCATAGTAATGAATTAGAATTGTTAATTGCGGTTATGCTATCTGCTCAAACAACTGATGCTAGTGTTAATAGACTTACTAAAACTTTATTTAACAAATATAAAAAAGTAGAGGACTATGCTAATGCAGATCTTAAAGAATTGGAAAATGATATAAGAAGTATCGGTTTATATCGCAATAAAGCGAAAAATGTAAAACTAATGTGTCAAAAATTAATTGCTGAATTTAATGGTAAAGTTCCTAGGGATCATGAGGCTTTACAAACATTACCTGGTGTAGGAAGAAAAACAGCAAATGTTGTTATGGCAGAAGCGTTTGGTTATCCTGCAATAGCAGTAGATACTCATGTTGAGCGTATATCTAAAAGATTAGGATTTGCAAAAAAAGATGACTCTGTACTAACAGTAGAAAAGAAACTTATGAAAACAATTCCTAAAGAAAGATGGATAAAGACACATCATCAATTAATATTTTTTGGTAGATATCATTGTAAATCTATGAATCCAAATTGCAAAGAATGTCAGCTTATAGATATTTGTAAAGAAGAAAAAAGAAAGAAATATTTACCTTCAAAGAATTAATCATTGATAGTTTTATAAAGTTTAATGATACAAATATGTAAAAAAGGAATTAGCGAAAAATGCTAATTCCTTTTATTTATTCATGATGATTATCATCATCTTCATGTTCAGGAGTACTAGAAGCAGAAGTTGTAAATGATTTACTAACAGATTTACTTTGACCATCCGCTGTTGTTACAGTACCACTGATTGTATAGCTTGTTCCAGGTGTTAACTCAGAAATTGTTATAGTTTGACTAGAATTTAAAGTTTGACTCTTTAATGCGTTTCCATTACTATCAGATATTGTAATATTTATACTACTATTACTTGGAATAGTAATTGTTGCAGAAGCAGAGTTTTCTGTAACTGAATTAACACTTATGCTTGCATTTAAATCACCTTTTACAGTAATAGTATTATTTATCTTGTTAGAAGTATTATCACCAGAAGAATAATATCCTGTAACAGTGTAAGTACCAGCGGTAGGAGTATAATTTAAAGTACCAGTATTGCTCTTTAATGTTTCAGTATGAACAACTTTACCTGTACTATCAGTAACTTCAACAGTATAAGAAACAGTACCACTAATAGCACTAATATCTCCTAAATATGGCAATGTATAAGATTTACCACCAACTTTATATGTTTTTGTTCCACTAGAAGAACTTTCATATTTAGCAAATTTTACTTTTATTTTTGAACCACTTAAACTTGCAGTAAATGATGAAAGATTTGGAACTTTAGAAGATGCACTAGCACTTGATGAAGGACCATATCCTTTTTTAAACCATCCAGTTGTAATACGACTGCTAGGAATACCTTCACCTGGTGAAACATAAGGATAAATTCCAGTAACAACCTTAGCTTGTTCTACTCCACTAGGTTTATTATATGAATTAGTAAGACCATTAGAATGAATACTTTTAGCAATTAAAACTGCAATGCTTCTTGCATCATGTCCACTGACAGAAACACGTCCATTTTCTCTTTCAGTAGATGGATATCCAACCCATACAGCCCATGCATAATCAGGAGAATATCCAGTCATCCAAGTATCAGCACTGTTGTTTGTTGTACCAGATTTTGCACCAATCTGATATCCAAGATTAAATACACCATATTGTCCTAAACTTTCATTGACATATCCTGTCATGACTTGTCTAATCATAAAAGCAGATTCTTCAGAAATGGCACGAGTTTTATTTTGTTCAGCTTCCTTATCTATATAAATAACTTCTCCAGTTGCAATAATTTCAATTTTTTCAACTGTATGAGATTCATAATAAGTACCACCATTAGAAATAGTAGCATAGGCATTAGCAGATTCTTGAGGAGAAACACCAGTTGTCCATCCACCAATAGAATAACCCACAGTAAAATCTTGTTCATCATACATGTCAAAACCAAAACCTTCCATATAATTTATCATTTTTTCTGTTCCTACTTCATTTAACACTTCACTCAATGTTTGTTGGGCAGCAGCATTCCATGATTGATATAGAGCTTCTTTAATAGAAACATCACCATGATAATTATTATCCCAGTTTTTTGCAACATGTCCATTTACTTCTATAGGAACATCATGCACATAATGGGCAGTTGAGTAATTCAAAAATTCAAATGCACTTGCATATGCGATAATTGGTTTCAAAGATGAACCTGGCTGATTCCTTTGACCATAGCTGCTCAACTCATTATTTGCAACTTTCTCTTTATCACCAGCATATGCATAAGTAGTTCCCATTGCTGTATAATTTCTTGCAGATAATACTCCAACAACTCGTCCATGTTGAGTTTCCTGAACAACAGCTCCGGCTTGTAAATATTTATCATTGAAACTATAAGATTCACCACTGGCAATATCATCTAGCATAGATTGAATATCTTTATCCATATATGTATATATTTTCATTCCTGTATAATTTGGATCCAATCCAGTCTTTTCATATACTTCTCTAGTTACCATATCAGCATAAGCTTGATATTCTCCACCAGTTTTAACTGGATTTGATTTCAAAGTATTTTGTACAGGAATTGCTTTTGTTTTATCACGTTCTTCTTCAGTTATATAACCATGCGTACACATTAGATTTAGAATTGTATCTCTTCTTTCTTGAGCCCTTTTTAAATTTGCAAAAGGATCATATGAATTAGGAGAATTTAATGCTCCAGCAAGCAAAGCAGCTTCTGGTAATGTTAAGTTTTGAACAGCTTTATCAAAATAGTAGAGAGAAGCAGCATAAATACCAATGGTTTTAGGACCAACACCAAAATAAATTTTATTAAGATAAAGCTCTAAAACTTTTTGTTTAGTAATTTCCTTGCTTGCTTGAATAGAAAGAACAACTTCACCAACTTTTCTTTCAATAGTCCTTTGTTCATCTGGATAATATGATTTCTTTATTAACTGTTGAGTTATTGTAGATCCACCACCAGTTATTCTTCCAGCAGCCAAATTTCCCATAAAGGCTTTTACAATACGAGGAAGATCAAAACCATCATGTTCAAAGAATCGAGAATCTTCTGCAGAAACAACTGCATCAATTAAAACTTGAGGTAAATCATCATAAGTTACATTCTTTGCAGAACCACTAGAACCATGAGTGTAATAAACATCACCATTAGCAGCTATTTGAGTTGATGATTCATCAGCAGCCAGTCTTTGAGCATCAAAACCTTCAGTTTCTTTATAAATTTTGACTCCTAAATAAATGCCTGAAGTTGCTAAAAGTATAGCTACCACTAAAAAGACAGTTAATACAATACGACCTTTTTTTAATTTGATTTTTTTTGTGTTATTTTTTAATTTTTTTGCCATATGTTAACCTCCTAAAAATAATATTGATTTATAACATCTAAATAATTTAATCGTGGGGAAAATTCTTGTTTAATAAGATGCCCTTTTTCTTTTATTTCTTCATATTTCATTGATTTACGAGAAGAATGATAATACGCATCAATTATATAACTCGCATCGATTAAATAAACTTCATTTCTATGAGTAAAAGCAATAATTAAGAAAGCAATACCACCATGATTAATTATTTTATTTAAATGGTCTATCTGATGTTTATAAATGTTTGAAAATGGAAAACGATCAACTTTTGTTTCTTTTGCTTCAAAGTCAATATATTTACCTTTATATATCCCATTGTAATCAGTTGTAGAAGGAGTTCTATAGTACGCTTCTACTATTTTTGCAGATGATCTTTTAGGATAATCTACTTTTACAATTTGAACAGGAGTTGGTTTTTTATAAACAACAGCAATATCATTTATCAAATAATATTCATTGCTCAATCCAATATCTTCTTCTAAAGACATTCCACGATGACTTGTATAATGTATTGGTTTTTCTTTTAAAGTCATAGAAATTGGTGTTTTCTTTTTATTTGGATAATTAACCATTTATAACCCCCTTAACATAACACATTATACCATAAATAATACCCATCTTGTCAAAAAATCAAAGTAATTTCATGTTTTTTTAAAAAAATCTTGCATTTAGACGTCATTTTTGTGACAATATGATTAGAGGTGAAGATGAATGGGAAATAAAATCCAATTAAGTCCAAAAAAAATATTAAATAAACAGTTTCAAATAGATTTTAAAGGGTATAGTGCCACAGAAGTAGATTATTTTTTGGATACTATTGTTTTGGACTATGAAAATTTTGCAAAAATGTTAAATGAAGCATATGAGCAAATAGAAGCTTTAGAAAGAACTAACCAGACATTAAAAAGTAGAATATCAGATTTGGAAAAAGAAAATATGATTCAACAAGATAATCTTGCAGCAATGGAAGAAAATATTTCATCAAATGTTGATTTATTGAAAAGATTATCAAACTTAGAAAAAGAAGTTTATAAAAATAAATAAAATAGTGTGATAGATTTCATGCTATTTTTTCTTGTTTTTTGAATTAAATATCGTTATAATTGTAGCGATCTTTGAAAGACTATCGCTGTAAAACAGAGGAAAGTCCAGACTTGCACAATCTGAGATGATTGTAGTGTTTGTGCCTGTCGAATCAATAAGACAGGGCTTAGACGACGAGCGAAAGCCTAAGGGAAACTATGGTGAATAGCTTATAAAGTGCCACAGAAACAAAGACTGTTAGAAATGACAGGGTGAAAAGAGGTAAACTCCTCAAGCAAGAAACTCAAATTTGGTAGAGGAACTTTATCAAGGGAAATGAACTAAGATAAGGATGTAGAAATACATAGATAAATGATAGTCTGAAAAACAGAAACTGGCTTATAGGAAAAGATTAATAAAAAATGAGGATCAACCTCATTTTTTGTTACTATTCACAGTCCAGCTAGAAGCGATTATGTGATAAATATGTAAAATGCAA
>CAZWZD010000123.1:0-5301 GCA_964638235.1 uncultured Erysipelotrichales bacterium | reverse complement strand
AGGTTTAAGTGATGCAATCGTTGATATTGTTGAAACAGGTTCAACTTTAAAGGCAAATGGATTGGAAGTTATTGAAAAGATTAGTGATGTTTCTACAAGAATGATTGTTAATAAAGTGAGTTTTGTTTTTAAGAAAGATGAAATTTTGAAGATTATGAATGCTTTGGATAGAAAGGGAGATAATGAATGTTAAAAACGTTAGATTATAAGGGGAATATGAATGTTATAGCAGAAGTATTTTCCAATAGAAAAGAAGAAATTTCTAAGCAAGTCAATGATGCTGTTTTGGATATTATTAATGATGTAAAAGTTAATGGGGATAAAGCATTAATAAAATATTGTGCAAAATTTGATAATTTTAGAGTTAATGATGCTGATGATTTTATTGTAAGTAAACAAGAAATTTTAGATGGTGTATCAGAAGTTGGGCATGAATTTATTAAAATTATAGAAAGAACTAAAGAGCAATTAATTGAGTTTCACAAGAATCAAATTGAAAATTCATGGTCATTGTATAAAGATAATGGTGTATTAATGGGGCAGATTGTTAGACCGATAGAAAGAGTTGCTTTATATGTTCCTGGAGGTACTGCTACATATCCATCAACAGTTATGATGAATGCAATACCTGCAAAATTAGCAGGAGTCAAAGATATTGTGATTATTACACCAGTAAAAAAAGATGGAAAAGTTAATCCAACAATTTTAGCTGCAGCGTATGTTTGTGGGATTAATACAATTTATAAAGTTGGTGGGGCTCAAGGTGTTGCGGCTGTTGCATATGGAACAAAGACTATTAAAAAAGTAGATAAAATTGTTGGTCCAGGAAATATTTATGTTGCTACAGCAAAGAAATGCTGTTACGGAAGTGTGGATATTGATATGATTGCTGGACCTAGTGAAATTTTAATCATTGCTGATAAAAGTGCTAATCCAAAATACATTGCAGCTGATTTGATGAGTCAAGCAGAGCATGATAAATTAGCAAGTGCTATTTTAGTAACAACAGCACCAAAATTATTAGATCAAATTAATAAAGAGTTAGAACGACAGATTTCTTATTTATCAAGAAAAAATATTATTAGAGAATCATTAGAAAATTATGGAGGAGCAATCATTGTTGATACAATCCAAGAAGCTTTTGATGTTTCAAATTATTTAGCTCCAGAACATTTAGAAGTTTTAACTGAAAATCCAGTTAATCAATTACCATTAATAAAAAATGCAGGATCAATTTTCTTAGGAGAATATACTCCTGAACCTTTAGGAGATTATATGTCAGGAACAAACCATGTTTTACCAACTGGAGGAACAGCTAAATTCTACAGTGCTTTAGGTGTTTATGATTATGTTAAGTATTCTTCATATAGTTATTATCCAAAAAAAGTATTGGAAACATTTAAAGATGATGTTCAAAAGTTTGCTAGATTAGAAGGATTAGATGCTCATGCAAATAGTATTGCAGTGAGGTTTGAGGATGAATAATATGAGAATTTCAACAATAGAAAGAGAAAGCAAAGAAACAAAAATAAAAATGACTCTTAATTTAGATGGAACAGGGAAAACTCATATTCATACAAAAATAGGTTTTTTAGATCATATGTTAGAGTTGTTTGCTTTTCATGGTAATTTTGATTTGGATTTAGAATGTGATGGTGATATTCAGGTTGATAGTCATCATAGTGTTGAGGATATTGGAATTGTTTTAGGAGATTGTATTAGAGAGGCTTTAGGTAATAAAAAAGGAATTACTCGTTATGGTTTTTTTAAAATGCCTATGGATGAAGCCTTAGTTGAAACAGTTTTAGATATAAGTGGAAGAAGTTATTTGGTTTATAATGCTGTTTTGAATACTCAGCTTTTAGGAAATTATGAAACCGAAATGACTGAAGAGTTTTTTAGAGCTATTTCTTCACATGCTGGACTAACTTTACATATTAATGAAATCTATGGTAAAAATACTCATCATATTATTGAAGCTATGTTTAAAAGTTTTGGTCGAGCTTTAAAACAAGCTGTTACAATTGATAATGATAATAAAGATAAAATAGTATCATCAAAAGGTATTCTTTAGCGAGGAGTGAGAATATGATAGCTGTTATTGATTACAATGTAGGGAATTTAAAAAGTGTTATTAACGCTTTAAAACGTATTGGTTTAGAGCCAATTGTGACAAGAGATATAGAAATAATTAGACAAGCTGATGGAATTATTTTACCAGGTGTTGGTACTTTTCCTGTGGCTATGGATCATTTAAAGAAATATCACTTGATTGATGTTTTGAATGAAAGAAAAGATGCTCATATTCCTATTTTGGGAATTTGTTTAGGTATGCAGATATTATTTGAAAAAGGTAGTGAAGTTAAAGAAACAAAGGGGTTAGGTTTCTTAAAAGGCAGTGTTGATAAAATAGTAGTAGATGAAAAAATTCCTCATATGGGATGGAATGAATTATATTTTAATAAAGAACATCCATTAATGAAATATGTTGAAGAGAAAGATTATGTCTATTTTGTTCATTCATATATGGCTAATGGCATTGATGATGAACTAATGGCTTATGTTGAATATGGTGGAAAGAAAATAACTGCATTTGCAGCTAAAGATAATGTTATGGGTTGTCAATTTCATCCAGAAAAAAGTGGAGAGGTTGGAAAGAAAATATTACTTGCTTTTAAGGAGATGATAGAATGCAATTAATTCCAGCAATTGATTTAAAAAATGGCGAAGCTGTTCGTTTATATAAAGGTGATTATAATCAAAAAACAGTTTATTCTTCAACCCCTGAAACAATAGCATTAAACTTTCAAAATATGGGAGCAAGCTATCTTCATGTTGTTGATTTAGATGGTGCTAAAGATGCAAAAACAGTTAATATAGAAACGATAAAAAAAATAAGAGATACAATATCTATTCCTATGGAATTAGGAGGAGGTATTAGAAATATTGAAACTGTTGATTTATATTTAAATGAAATAGGTATTAATAGAGTGATTTTAGGAACTGCTGCTATTGAAAATCCTGAATTTTTAAAAGCAGCAATTCATAAATATGGACCTCAAAGAATAGTCGTAGGAGTAGATATTAAAGATGGATATGTTTCTACTTCTGGATGGCTGGAAACGAGTCATGTATATTATATTGATTTTTTAAAGGAATTGGAGAAAATTGGTGTTGAGATTATTGTATGTACAGATATTAGCAAAGATGGAACATTAACTGGACCTAGTTTTGATATCTATCAGAAAATTAAAGAAAATACTAATCTTGATTTTGTTGTATCTGGAGGAGTTAAAGATGCTAAAGATATCTATAAAATTAATGAACTAGGATATTATGGCTGTATTGTTGGGAAAGCTTATTATGAAGGCAAAATTGATTTAAAAGAGGTGATTACATGCTTGCAAAAAGAATAATCCCCTGCTTAGATATTATGAATGGTAAGGTTGTCAAAGGAGTTAATTTTGTAGGATTAAAAGATGTTGGTGATCCAATTGAAATTGCTAAAAAATATGATGAACAATGTGCCGATGAAGTTGTTTTCTTGGATATTACTGCAACTTATGAAAATAGAGATATAATTAGAGATTTGATTGAAAGGGGTGCAAGTGAGTTATCTATTCCTTTAACAGTAGGAGGAGGAATAAGAACGATAGATGATTTTAGAATGATTTTATCCAGCGGTGCTGATAAAGTATCTGTTAATAGTGCTGCAATTAAAAATCCTCAATTAATCAAAGATGCTTCACAAGAATTTGGAAGTCAATGTGTTGTTGTTGCGATAGATGCAAAACAAAGGGAAGATAAAAGTGGCTATGATGTTTATATTGCTGGTGGAAGAATTAATACAGGTTTAGATTTAATAGATTGGGTTAAGCAATGTGAAAAATTAGGAGCAGGTGAAATTTTATTGACTTCTATGGATAAAGATGGTACGAGAGATGGATTTGATATAGATATGTTAAATGCAGTTATTCAAGCAGTTTCTATCCCTGTTATAGCTAGTGGTGGTTGCGGTGGTATTGATTCAATTGTCGATGTATTTTTAAAGACTAATTGTGATGCTGCTCTTGCTGCTTCATTATTTCATTATGGAGAAGCCACAATAGATCAAGTAAAAGAAGAATGTTTTCATCATAACATTCCAGTAAGGAGAAACAAATGAAACCAGATTTTAAGAAAATGAATAATATGATCCCTGCAATAGTTCAGGATTATAAAACAAATCAAGTATTAATGATGGCATATGTTAATGAAGAAGCTTATGAAAAGATGCTAGAAACAAAAGAAACTTATTTTTATTCTCGTTCTAGAAATGAATTATGGCATAAAGGAGAAACATCTGGACATTTTCAATATATTAAAGGAATGTATCTAGATTGTGACAGTGATACATTGTTAATATATGTAGAACAGATTGGAGCAGCTTGTCATACTGGATCATATTCATGCTTCTTTAATGAAATATTTCCATTGAAGAAATCAAAAGATATATTTCATTCATTATATGACACTATTGAAGATAGAAAAATAAATCCAGTAGAGAAGTCTTATACAAATTATCTGCTTGATCAAGGAGTGGACAAAATATGTAAAAAAGTAGGTGAAGAAGCAACTGAAACAGTTATTGCTGCTAAAAACAATGATAAAGAAGAACTTATTGGAGAAATAAGTGATCTTTTCTATCATGTATTTGTTTTAATGTCTAATCAAGGTATCAATGTAGATGATATAGAAAATAAATTAGCAGATAGACATAAAATTACTGGTAATAAAAAAGATTTTCATACTAGAGGAGAATATTAGTGTTTATTAACTATTGAATTAAAAAGTTATTTATAGAGTATAGCCTAGGCTATACTTTTTTAATGCTTATTGATAATTATTCATTCGTATTCATGCCTATTAGTACAAATATTTTTTATTTTTCACTAGAATTACACATCAGGATAGTATACTGATGTAGGACAAGATAAATGAAAGGAAATATGTATGAAAAATGTTTTAGAATTTTTAGAAAATAGTTCACATGTATCGAATCATAAAATTATAGATGAATATGGAGAATGTTCGTATTCATCATTACTTTCTTTAAGCCAAAGAGTTGGATCATCATTAAATATTTTACATAATCAGCCAGTTGCTGTTTTTATGGAAAAAGGTATCAATTGTCTAAGTGCATTTTTTGGTACTGTTTATGCTGGTGGCTTTTATGTTTTATTAAATCCTGGTCTGCCACAAATTAGATTAAAACAGATTTTAGTACAACTAGAATCACAAATGATTATTACAGATCAAAAT
>CAZWZD010000122.1:0-5309 GCA_964638235.1 uncultured Erysipelotrichales bacterium | reverse complement strand
TACTACAGCCAGAATAGTAAAAATAATAACAATAATAAAACATAAAACAGTCATTCGCAATTCTCTAAATTTTTTCATTTTATCACCATTTTTAGTTTAACATAATTTTATGATAAAAAGAAGTTTTATCACTTATTATCATTATAAATTTGAATTGTATTTTTTATTATTGTTAAAGTTTTTTTAAAATGTGAGAAATATTTTTTAAATTGTTTATTTTTTTTTATTATTGAATATAATAGTGAACAGGAGGGTTTTATATAATGAATAAATATATTGAAAAAGTTTTAGCAACTGTAAAAGAAAAAAATACTGATCAACCAGAATTTATTCAAGCTGTTGAAGAAGTATTAGAAAGTTTAGAGCCAGTTATTGCTGCTCATCCTGAGTATGAAGATATGGCTATCTTAGAAAGATTAACTGAGCCTGAAAGAACATTAATGTTCAAAGTGCCTTGGATGGATGATCAAGGTAAAGTACAAGTAAATAGAGGATACAGAATTCAATTCTCTAGTGCTATTGGACCATACAAAGGGGGATTAAGATTCCATCCATCAGTAAATTTAGGAATTATTAAATTCTTAGGATTTGAACAAATCTTTAAAAACTCATTAACAACTTTACCTATCGGTGGTGGTAAAGGTGGTTCTGATTTCGATCCACAAGGAAAATCTGATGCTGAAGTTATGAGATTCTGTCAATCATTCATGACTGAATTATATCGTCATATTGGACCAAGTATAGACGTTCCTGCTGGTGATATCGGTGTTGGTGGAAGAGAAATTGGATATTTATTTGGGCAATATAAAAGAATTAAAGATGCTTATGAAAATGGTGTATTAACTGGAAAAGGTATGACTTATGGTGGTTCTTTAATTAGACCAGAAGCTACTGGATTCGGTGCTGTATACTATGGAAAAGAAGTATTAGCTCATGATAATGATACTTACGAAGGAAAAACAATCGCTGTTTCAGGATATGGAAATGTTGCTTGGGGTGTATGTATCAAAGCTACTGAATATGGAGCAAAAGTTGTTTCTATTTCTGGTAGAGATGGTTATGTATATGATCCTGAAGGTATTAATACTCAAGAAAAATTTGATTTCTTATTAAAAATTAGATCAAACAATGATGTTAAATTAAAAGATTATGCAGAAGAGTTTGGTTGTGAATTCTTCCCAGGTGAAAAACCATGGGGATTAAAAGTTGATATGGCTTTCCCATGTGCAACTCAAAATGAAATTGGTGAAGAAGAAGCAAAACAATTAATCGCTAATGGATGCAAATATATTATTGAAGGTGCTAACATGCCAACTAATCCTGAAGGTGTTGCATACTTTACATCTAATGGTGGTACTTTAGGACCAGCTAAAGCAGCTAACGCTGGGGGAGTTGCTGTTAGTGCATTAGAAATGTCACAAAACTCTATGAGATACAATTGGACAAGTGCTGAAGTTGATGAAAAATTACACAACATTATGATTGATATCTACAATCATTCTGTAGAAGCTGCTGAAAAGTATGGTTTAGGATATGACTTAATAAAAGGTGCAAATATTGCTGGATTTGAAAAAGTTGTAGAAGCAATGATTGCTCAAGGTATCTATTAAAATACGAAGTTATAAAAAGTTCACTTTTAAGTGTGAACTTTTTTAATTTCTATCTGCTTAAGCTAACTTTAACCTTCCAATCTTCATATCTTATTTCCAGTTGTTTTGCATAAGGATCATTTACAATTTCAGCAGCCTTAATAGCCTTCGTGTATTAATTACCATACACATTTTTCTTGTGCTTAAGTTCAGGCTTTATCCAATGCCAAAGTTTTAAAGAAATATCAGGATAATTCATTGCAATATCTAATCCATATTCCAGAAAATAAGAAAATAAACGTATTTTTCTAATTTTATATAAACTATATTTGTTTAGTAATTTTTCAAGATACTGATAAGCTTTTTTATAATTTTCATCACCTATGCCATAAACAGCATTAATATTTTCTTTATAACAAACAGAATTAAAATCATTTTCTTTGATTAGTTCATACACTTCTTGTTGCAATAAAAGTTTATTTCTTAATAACTATATATAACCACTCATCATTTCACCTCAAATACTCTATTTAAATAATACACATAATTCCATAGATTATCAAACATATAAATAAACATGCTAAACTAAGTTTATTTGTTTTTTTTATATTCACTAAATTCTTTTTCACATGATTATTCTCTAATATATATCCTATGGTTAAAACTACTATACTTAAAATCAGCAATCCACCAATTTTTAATGCAGGAATAGTATTATTTTTAATAATCTTCACTTTAAATATTATAACTGTTATTATCGTGCCAACAAACAACATAAATATATATACAATGGTATTTGGTAAGCTCTGTTTTACAAGTTTTTTATCATCATCTTTAATATATATTTTATCTATCATTTTATAGTTATTTAAGATTATAGCAGTAATGCAATCTAATAAATAAAATATAATTAACAATTCATTCATCCAGTCAATATTAATATTTATACAGTTAAAAACACAAAGTAAAAAAACATATAATGCCGATATAACATTAACATGAAGATCAATTTGAGTTAACATTTTCTTCAATTCAGATATATTATATTCTATGCGACCATCAAATCCAGCAATTCCACTAAAAGATTCATATTTTATCGCCTGAGAGAAATAAATATGTAGAAATGTCTGCATAAGGAAAATTAATACAAACATACAGATTAACACTCCTGCACTAAAAGCATGAAAGAATATACTATATATTAAATATGTGATTATGCACACTATAGATATTGCTATAAATATCCATGATGACTTTTCAGTTGAAACATTTTTTCTAGCTGATGGTTTTTCATGATTTTTGTTATTTAGCAAGGTATTAACATCCACATTAAATAATTTAGCTAATTGAATTAAATTTTTCGTACTTGGTTTTGAAATACCATTTTCCCATTTTGTTACAGCTTGGCGACTCACACCAATGTATTCAGAAAGTTTTTCTTGTGATAATCCTATTTGTTTACGATAATATATAATATTTTCTGATAAAATGCTCATATTACTATCCTCCTCATTATTGTTAATACTAATATAACATTTTATTGAGTTGCATTCTACCAACTATATGGAAACTATCAGTTGCTATAGGGTTAATTCATACATTAAACATAATTAAGTGTTATACTAATTAAGCAATTACTTATTTTAAAAGTATATAAAAAAGAAGCTATTCAGCTTCTTGTTCTTCTGGTAATGCTTTTAATTCATCTTCTCCAGTTAAATATTTTAAAATAGCAATTGCTGCATCTTTAGGACCATTATGTTCATATCCTTTAATACCTAAGCGTGTTCTTAATTGTCCAACCTTAACTCCTTGAGCAAACATCTTTTCAAAATATTCTACTAAAATTGGATCAGTTTGTTCTTTTCTTTGAACTGGGCCAAATGGATTTGCAAAATAACTTCCAACTAAACCATATTCTGTTGTTGTTCCCTTTGCCATACGATTTCCTGCTCTGAATGTTTTCAATGCATCATCTAACTTGTCAAAGAAATGCAAAGAATCTCCATCTATATCATAATTGTTTGCATATAAGAACATATCAACATGATGTCTTTCAACAACATCTTTATAATCAGTAATAGGTATAACAATACGAGCATTAATCTTATCTGGATTCATAAATACTGATCTATCTAATTCTTTAAAACTATAACCAGCATCTAAATCATCTAAACGAACAAATGCTCCTATTTCAGTACCAAAAGTTTTTACATTTCCATCTTCATCTAATGATAAAACACCCATATCATCATAAATAGTCTTCATATCAGTAATATAGGCAGCACCTTCTGTTTTAATCTGTTCAATAGTTTCAGATTTTCCAGCACCACTATCACCCATTACAACAATATTTTTTGTTTCTCCACTATGAAGTGTCATTCTAACCATAGCTCCATGAATAGGTAATTCATGATGATTAATTCTTCTTACATTGTGTAATGTCAAACACATTTTCTTCATATAACCAAAATAATCAAAATTATCACTAGCAGATAAGAACCCAACCATAATATCATTTTCTTTATCATGATAGAAACATTGATTTTCTTTTCCATCTTCATAACCATATACATAAATCATATCTGGTTTTCTATTTCTATATTCTTCTTCAGCAGCTAATTCAAATAAATTACATAATGTAACACCTTGTGCCATATATTTAACATTGAAATATACAAAACATAAATAATCACTAACTTTAGCAGGATAACAAATCCAACTTTCATCATCAAATTTTAAATCTTCTAAAGGATTTACATTTATTTCAGGGAAAACTCCATCTCTTTTGTTTCTTTTTGAATATGCGATAAATGGTGGATGAATAACTACTGATTCAATAAAAGGAATTTCATCCAAATTACGATATTCATAAGGTAAAAAAGATCTCATATGTGTTACAGTCAAACCAGCATTAACCCCCGCAATAATTTGACGGTAAACTTTATTTTTATGACCTTGTGCATTTTCCTGTAATGTACGATAAACATCTAATACTAATTTTTCAAACTCTGTTTGTGCATCAGCAAATTGTACATTTTGGAAACCTTTTCTTCTCTCTTCATTAAATACAATAGCATATCTCTGTAATCTTCTCCAGAATAAATATATATCTTCAATAAGTTGAGTAAAGATTTCTCTATTTTTAAAATATTCTCCTGCTTCTGGTTTAAGTGCAGCTGTATCTTCTACACTCATAACAAGTAATAATTTAAATATCTTTCTTAAATCATCTAATAATACAACATCATCTATTTGGATAGAATGTAAATATTCATAAACTGTTGTATCTCTTCTTTTAATATCTCTAATATAACTTCTTAATACTTTTGCAAAAGATTCACTTTCAATCAATTGACAACGACTCTGACAAAATTCTTCAGAAAAATTCAAAATTGCGTTACCTCTTGTAACTTTTAATTTATAAGCCATTGAATCACCCTCCTAACTTATGCCTATATATTACCAAAAAATTATTATATTGCAATTAAAAATTTCATTGTAAGCGATTACTCATAAAAAAAAGGTCTAAAAGACCTTAAAAAACACTTTTCCAACAACATCTTTTTCAAAATCAACATATCCAATATATCTAGAATCAACACTTACATTACGATTATCTCCCATGACAAAGATTTTTCCTTCAGGCACATCATAAGAAAAATCATCAGTATACATCTGTTCTAAAATATAATCTTCGCAATCAGTTCACCATTGAGA
>CAZWZD010000121.1:0-5352 GCA_964638235.1 uncultured Erysipelotrichales bacterium | reverse complement strand
CCATTACTAGCTATAACTTTCTTATACCAATAGAAAGAATCTTTACGATATCTTTTTAATGTTTTCAAATCAAATTCATCACGATCTACATAAATAAATCCATAACGTTTTTTCATACCCTCATGAGTAGAAATCAAGTCAATAGTACTCCATGGATTATAACCAATCATTTCACATCCATCACTAATTGCTAACTTTATCTGTTTAATATGCTCCTGCAAATATTTAATACGATATGTATCATGAATTTTTCCATTTTCTAACTTATCATAAGTTCCTAATCCATTTTCTGTAACCAATAATGGTAAATGATATCTTGAGTACATTTCTCTTATCGTTGCTCTAAAACCAACAGGATCAATTTCCCATCCAAATTCCGTTTTCATCAAATTCGGATTATGAAATTCTTTATAGATACCTGCTTCTCCACGGTCAGATTGCTGATCAGTACTTGGATCAATTTCTTCTGTACCATCACTTTGTTGTGCTGTAGATGTTGTATAATAGTTAAAACCAATAAAATCAGGGTGAGCATTTTTTAAAGCTTCTTCATCACCTTCACCAAATACTGGATAGGCATCATGTTCTTCTAAATAAGCCCAAACAAGATTATTATAGACACCATATACTGCCATATCCAAATATAACCAATTTCTGATTGCATTGTAATTTTGTGTAGCTAATACATCTTCTGGCTTACATGTTGCTGCATAAACCAATCCAATATTAGGAGCTGGTCCAATTTTTGCCTGTGGCAACATCTGATGACATAAAACCATTGCTTTTGCTTGAGCAACTAGCTGATTATGATTTTGCTGATAAATTTCTTTAATAATATTAGTACACCCTTCAGAAACAAATAATGTCCCAATTGTTTGTCCAACTAATGTCAGCATATTCTGTTCATTAATGGTTAGCCAGTATTTAACACGATCACCAAAATTTTCAAATAGCACCTTTGCAAAATTTTCAAACCATCGAATTGATTCACGATTAGACCACGATCCTCGTTTATCAAGCATTGCTGGCATATCAAAATGAAACATAGTTACAATAGGTTCAATATTATTTTTCAAACATTCATTAATTACATTATTGTAAAAATCAATTTCTTTTTGATTCACTTTACCTGTTCCTTCAGGCAGTATTCTTGTCCATGCAATGGAAAAACGATAAGATTTAAATCCCATTTTTGCCATTAACGCAATATCCTCTTTATAATGATGATAATGATCAGCACAAATTTTCAAATCAGATGTTCCATTCGGAACAATTTTAACATCTTGACATGAAGGACCTTTTCCATCTTCTAAATTTGCTCCTTCAATCTGATAAGCACTTGTACTTGCGCCCCATAAAAAATCTTTTGGAAATGCTTTTAATTTTTTATGTAACATTCTAATCTTCTCCTTTCGTTTTTATTTTACTTATTTATAAAAAAAGGAAAATAATTTCGTAACAAGATAAAATATATTTTCATCTCTTTTAAAAAAGAAATTATAAATCATGAGAAATTTTTCTAATTCTATTATTTAATACTTTCATAAAAGTTAAAAGAATTTTTATATTACATATAAAGAAGTAATAAATAAAACTAGAATTACTAATCTATTAAGAAAGAAATGAGAAATTATTTCATTTTTAAAGATTAAATGAAAAAAATAATGAGAAAAAAATACGATTTTATAATCAGAGATTGTTTTTTAACAATTGGTTAATATAATGAAATTAACAAAGCAAAAAATAAAATTACTGATAATAGCGATAGAATGGTAAGTTTATTAATCAATATATTAAAGGAGGAATAAAAAATGAGTAAAATTATATTTATTGATGTTGATGGAACTTTATTGAATTATGAAAACAAATTACCTGAAAGTGCAAAAAAGGCTATCAGACAAGCTCGAGCAAATGGTCATCGTGTTTATATTTGTACAGGAAGAAGTGAACCTGAAGTTTATGATTATATTTGGGAAATTGGATTAGATGGAATGATTGGTGGAAATGGAAGCTATGTAAAAGATGAGGATACTGTAGTAATGTGGCAGAGAATTACTTTAGAGCAGTGCAAACATATTGTTGATTGGTTACATTCACGAGGATTAGAATTCTATTTGGAAGCAAATAGTGGTTTATTTGCATCAGAAAATTTTGAAGAAAGAGGAAATCCAGTAATTAAAGAATATGTTGGAAGAAAAGGTAAAGATTCAACTTATGCAACAATTCGAACAGTTTTCCCAGAAATGATTTTTGGTGAAAAAAATTTATACAGAGATGATGTAAATAAAGTAAGTTTCATTTTAAATTCTTATCAAGATCATTTGGATTCAGTTAAAGAATTTCCAGATTTAAAACCTGGTACTTGGGGTGGTGCAGGAGAAATTGCTTTATTTGGTGATTTAGGTGTTAAAGGTATTGATAAAGGTCATGCAATTGATGTTTTATTGGAATATTTAGGTGCATCAATTGAAGATACATTCGCATTTGGAGATGCGAAAGTTGATATTCCTATGCTAGAAAAATGTCACATTGGAGTTGCAGTTGCAAGTGGTGGAGATGAAATTAAAGCAATGGCTGATTATGTAACTGATGCTGTTGATGATGATGGAATTTATAAGGCTTTTAAACATTTTGGATTAATTTAAAGAAAAGATATGCACTTTAGCTGCATATCTTTTTATTAATCTTTATAATAATCTACAATATTATTATCTTTATCAAAATAGTTAATTTTCATTGAATCTTTAGCTCTTTTTAAAGTTGTATTAGCTTTAGCATTTGCTTTTTGACAGCCATCTTCTAATACTTTCATAACACCTTCAATATCTTGTTCTAATTCTTTTCTTCTTTCTCTAATTGGAGTCAAAATATCTTCTAAAACAGCATTTAAGAAACGTTTGATTTTTACATCTCCTAAACCACCTCTACGATAATGATCTTTCAATTCATCAAGGTTCTTATATTCAGGTAAATATTTTTCAAAATGTTCATCAGTGCAAAATGCATCCAAATAAGTAAATACAGTATTTCCTTCTACTGTTCCTGGATCGCTAATTTTTAAATGATTTGGATCAGTATACATACTCATAACTTTCTTTTTCACATCTTCTGGAGTATCTGCTAAATAAATACAGTTACCCAATGATTTAGACATTTTAGCTTTTCCATCAGTTCCAGGAAGTCTTAAACACACATCATTATCTGGTAGTAATATTTTAGGATCAACTAAAGTTTCACCATAAACTCTATTAAAACTATGAACAATTTCTTTTGTCTGTTCTAACATAGGCATTTGATCTTCACCAACTGGAACACAGGTAGCATCAAACGCAGTAATATCAGCTGCCTGAGATACAGGATAATTTAAAAATCCTGAAGGTATGCTTGTTTCAAATCCTCTTAATTTAATTTCTGATTTAATTGTTGGATTTCTCTGTAAACGAGATACAGTTACTAAATTCATATAATAAGCTGTCAATTCAAATAAAGCAGGAATTTGAGATTGAATAAACATAGTTGATTTTGCTGGATCTAAACCTACTGACATATAATCTAAAGCAACTTCCAAGATATTTCTTCTCACTTTTTCTGGATTATCAGCATTATCAGTTAATGCTTGAGCATCCGCAATCATAATATAGATTTCATCAAACTGTCCACTATTTTGTAAATCTACTCTTCTTTTTAAAGAACCAACATAATGTCCTAAATGTAAACGACCTGTTGGTCTATCTCCTGTTAAAATAATTTGTTTCATACTATCCTCCCATAAATAAAAAACTTCGTCCATAGGACGAAGTAACTTCGTTTAACCACCTACAAACACCATCATGTTCGCATCCTTTAACGTAGGATTTACGGCATCCACTACTTGTAATAACTTTCATTTTGCTTCTCATCAAGCCCATTCATAAAACTCTTTATATGAATTTCCAACAAACATTCACTCTCTATAATAAAGAAAGAATTACTACTACCCTTGATTAAACGAATTTATAAAACAATAATAAAATGAAATTATGTATTTGTCAATTAGATATTTAAAGTTTCCTTATTAAATTGATCTAGCCAGTCGCTATCAAAAGATTCAATTAAACCTTTGTCACATAAACTTGTTAATTCACTATCCAAAGGCAAACATCCAAGTACTTTTAAATCATAATCCTTTGCAACATCTTCGACATGACTTTTACCAAATACAAATATCTTTTTATCACAATCTGGACATCTCACATAACTCATATTCTCTACAATACCTAAAATAGGTATATCCATCTTTTTAGCCATATTGACAGCTTTTCCAACAATCATACCAACCAACTGTTGAGGACTTGTCACAATGACAATACCATCTACTGGCAATGATTGAAATACTGTTAAAGGAACATCTCCAGTTCCAGGAGGCATATCTACAAACATATAATCAATTTCTCCCCATTTCACATCACTCCAGAACTGTTTAATCATTCCTGCTAATACTGGTCCTCTCCATACTACTGGTTCATCTTTATTATCTAATAATAGATTTGTTGACATAATTTTAATATCATTTAATGTATTGGCAGGTATAATATTTTTACCATCAGAATAAATCTGAACATCTTCTACTCCAAACATTCTAGGAATAGAAGGTCCAGTAATATCACCATCTAATACTGCCACTTTATATCCTTGTCTAGCTTTCAATACTGCAAGTAAAGATGTTATTGAAGATTTTCCTACTCCTCCTTTACCACTTACAACACCAATAACCTTCTTAATATTTGATAAAGAATTCATTGGTTCTAAAAAGCTTCTCTCACTACAATCTTGTGAGCAATCAGAACACTGATGATTACAATCACTCATAATAATTCTCCTTTCTTAGTAATTATAACAAAATTAATACACTTTTCAAAACATTTATTATATAATGTTTCAAGAGGTGATTTTATGCTAATATCAATTCATAATTTAACAAAATATAATCAATTAAAATGTATTGTAGATGATGTATCATTATCAATAGAAGACAATGATAAAATAGCTGTTGTGGGAATTAATGGAACAGGAAAATCAACTTTACTCAAAATAATTGCTGGAAATGAAGATTATGATGGAAAAATATTTAGAAAAAAAGGATTAACAATAAGTTATCTGCCTCAAGATACCTCTTTCAATAAAGATAATACTATTCTTAAAGAAGTTTATCAGTTTATAGATAAAAAAACTCCCGAATATCAAATAAAAAGTATGCTAACTCAATTTAATATCAATGATTTTAATCAAAAAATCAGTGAATTATCAGGTGGACAATTAAAAAGAATTGCTTTATCTATTGCTTTGCTTAAACCTTGCGATTTATTAATATTA
>CAZWZD010000120.1:0-5364 GCA_964638235.1 uncultured Erysipelotrichales bacterium | reverse complement strand
TATTATCTTTTATTGATGAATTGACAATTACATAATCTTCGATATTTGTTGATATTTCTTCTCCATATTGATATGTAAAAACAGTTCTTTTTAATTTCATTGGTGTTATATTTAATAATAAAATAATAATAATTATCTCCAAGAAAACAAATATACTTAAAACTGTAATTATAATTTTATTTTTCATTTTTTTACATCTCCGAGCATTATTATAGCACTAAAAAAAGAAAAGTCTAGATTTCTAAACTTTTTCTAATAATACAACACTTTGAGAAACAATTCCTTCTTTTCTTCCAACAAATCCAAGCTTTTCTCCTCTTGTTGCTTTAATATTAACTTGTGAAATATCACAATGAAGAACACTCGCAACATTTTCTCTCATCTTCATTATATGAGGAGCCATCTTTGGTTCTTCGCACATAATAATACTATCAATATTACCAATTTTATAACCATTATCTTTCATCATTTTATATGTTTCTTCTAACAATATCATTGAAGAAATTCCTTTATATTTAGGATCAGTATCAGGAAAATGCTTACCAATATCTCCTAATCCCATAGCTCCAATAATGCTTTCAATAATAGCATGTAATAAAACATCAGCATCACTATGCCCTTTTAATCCTTTCTCATAAGGAATTTCGACACCACCTAAAATAAGTTTTCTATTTTCAACTAATTGATGAATATCTATTGATTGTCCAATTCTCATTTTCTACCTTCCTTTCTTTACATTTTCTAAAATAAAATCCCAAACAGATAAGCCACTTTCATCATACGAATCATCATTATCAAAATAAATCCAAGACCAATGCCCTGAATATTGAAATGGTTTATTATCAATATCCACAAATCCACTCTTATCAATAACATGTTCACTTACCGATACATGGACATCACAGCCAATTTTTCTCAAACGTTCTATATTTGGTACTTCATGTTTTAAAGGATCGACAATATCATCATCTTTTGAATAAATAAAAAATACTGAGAAACTCTGTAAACTATTAATCTGATAGTCACTAATTGTACAATCTGGAACAGCTTCACAAATTGGTACAAGTATTTTGTATTGTTGTGGATAGTTCATTCCCATAACAAGAGTCATATAACCTCCATTAGAACATCCTGCTAGTACAATTTGTTTTATATTATATTTATTTTCATAATACTGAATCAATCCGTTTAATGAATCAATATAAAAAGAATAAGTATCTGTAACAATTCTTCCGTGCATAAAATTACTTCTCTTACCATCTTGATCCATCCAATAAGTAGGACACTGTGGTACTAATATATGAGCTTTAAGTTTATTTTGAAAATTGTTAGCCAAAGCAGTAACTTTATTTGCAAGTAAAGTTATATAAGGAACACTGTCTAGAGTTGCTCCTTCTCCTAAACCATGTAACCATACAACTAATATATCACTTTCAACTGGATAATAAGCATATTTATATTGAATATTATCACTTGAAATAAAAGTATCTGATTGAAAACTATCAGCAACAGTTATTCTTTTAGTATATTCTTTAGCAATTTCTAGTTTAGGTTTATGAGATGTTATATTTAAATAATACGGTTCACTCCAAGTATTTAATTGAGTTTTCATTGAAAATAATAAAGGATTTCCCTCATTAGGACTAACATATAACTTTAAAGTGATATGATTTGATGAACCATTTACTCTACTTCTATCTTTATTGCTTAAATAAGCAACGATGACTTTTCTTTTAAAAGTCTTGATTTCGATAGGATAACTAGATTTTTCTATATTGCATACTTGCTTTAT
This sequence comes from uncultured Erysipelotrichales bacterium, assembly GCA_964638235.1. Classification (GTDB taxonomy): domain Bacteria; phylum Bacillota_I; class Bacilli_A; order Erysipelotrichales; family Coprobacillaceae; genus MGBC113645. Next base: position 3,572 of record CAZWZD010000120.1, on the reverse strand, counting down.
TTCCATTACTTTAAATTCATCGATTGTTATATTATTTATCTTTTCTTTTAATGTTATAACAACTTTATTCACAGCACATCCAAAATCATATCCATTAATATATATTTTATAACTACCTCCCAGGATCTATTAATATAACTTTAAATATAACTAATGTTATTATATCATAAAAATTCTCTCATGGGATTGTCTATCTAATAATTATAATCTATTGTTGAAATACAAAAAGATCAACTCATAATGAGTTGATCTTTGATGATTTTACTATTTTAATTGTTCTGCAATCCAATTCCATGCAGTAGTTGATCCATCATCTGCATCTGCTTCATTATTATCGAAGTAAATCCAAGACCAATGTCCACTATATACATATGCATTACCATCAGCATCTTTGTAGTTTCCTGAAGTATCTACAACTTGTTCTGATGTAGAAACTTTATAATTAGTAGCTCCAGCTTTTTCTAATCTTGCGATAGTTGGTTCTTCATAAAGTGTTGGATCTACTGTTGTATCAGCTTTAGAATAGATGAAATATAATGGTAAATCTTTTAATGTTTGAATATCTTCATCAGAAATATATTCATCTTTTAATGCTTCACAAATAGGTACAAAAGCATTGTATTCACTACCATATTCAAGAGCCATAATCATTGTCATGTATCCACCATTAGAGCATCCACCAATTACAACTTTAGAAGCTCCACAGCTTTCTTTATAACTAGCGATTAATTCATGTAATGATTCTGTATAAATATTAGTACGCAAACCAGATATTGATCCATCACCAGAATCCATCCAATATGTTGGACATTGAGGAACCAATACATAAGCATTACCAATAGTGCTTTGGAATTCTTCACCAGCTAATGCAGTAACCTTATTAGCTAAAGCAGTAACATAAGGATCTGTAGCTTCAGTTCCACCTTCACCAGCACCATGAAGCCATACAAATAATGTATCAGTTTTTTCAGATGGTTCATAATATCCGTAATTATATTTTGTACCATCAGTAGCTTCAAATGAATCTGTCTTAAAAACATCAGCATCTGTTGTCTTAGAAGTTAACTCTGTATCAACTGTAAAGCTAGTTACAGCAGTACCATCAGAAGTTAATTCTGCACCTTCAGCAGTAGTAATAGTCAAATAATATGGATCAGACCAAGTATTAAATCCTGTTGAAACAGTATATAATAAAGGTGAACCATCATCAGGACTAATATATAATTCTAATGCAACATACTTAGAAGCTTCTTCAGTTTTTTCTCCATTTTCATCACAAAGATAAGCATCAGTTACTTGACGTTCTAAAGTTTGTTCTCCAACAGTGTAATTTGGATCTGTCCAATCAGTAACTTGTTTTGTTTCAGTTACTACAAAATCATCTTTTGTAACTGAATCCAATACATAATCTAGAGATATAATGACCTTGTCTACACCACATCCCCAGTCTTCTCCAGAGATATTAACACTATAAGTACCTTTTATAGTATCACTACCGCTTTTAGAAGAGCAAGCAGTAACAGCCGCACATAAAGATAATGCAAGCATAAACTTTAATAGTTTTTTCATTTATTTTTTTCCTCCTCATCATATTATATTATAAAATATGTAAGCGCTTTAAAAAAGGCGAAAAATCATTAAAATAGTAGCTGTTTATCATTTTTTATATCGACTGCTTTTTCTATATTCCTTTGGCGTTTGATCATGATATTTACTAAATTCTCTATAAAAAGATTTCGTATTTGTATAACCATGTTTCATGCATATATCCATGATGGATTCATCTGTTAATATTAAATCTCTTTCTATCTTTTTAATACGTATAAAATTAATATATTCTCCCATAGTCATTTTTAAATACTTTTTAAAAAGTTTAGCTATATAACCATAAGACAAACCAAAATGATCACTAATCATTTTAGAATCCATATATTCATCGCTGTGCTGTAATAAATATGATTGAATCTGTGCTAATATCTCTTTGTGTTTAGAAGATTTAATCGTATAACTCTTATCTTTCTTATAACTATTATTCTCTAATAATTGAAATAAGATCTCATATACTAACCCTTGGACTTTTATATGTTTGAGTTTATCTTCTTTTTTAGATATATCTATTACACCCTGTAATAAATAATAAATATAATCATGATGATTATGACAGCAATGATAAAAAGCATAATCATCAATACTTTCAAAACAAGCTTTAATAAAATCATACTTAATTTGAAATGCATAACCAAAATAATCTTGTACAGGATATAAACCCCTACAAGAATGTATTTCTTTTGAATTCACAACTAGAAAATCACCAGGACTAACAGTATATATCTTCCCTTCAATCCATATTTCAGATGAATTAACTAAAGGTATAATAATCTCTATGCTTCGATGCCAATGTTTTGGTACTTGTGTTTTTATTTCTTCCTTAGATATATTGATTTCCACTAATTTAATAGAAGTCTTTGGATCTGGAATTATTTGTTCATATATTATATTATCGCTATCTTCTTCATACTTGATCATTTTCATATATATCACCTAACTATATTATATAATATTTAAAACAAAAAAACCTCATATTTCTATGAGATTTATTTTTTTGGCAATTTAAATGAACTCTTTAATGATACTATTCTATTTAATACTATCTTATCATCTGTTGTATCTTTAACATCAATACAGAAATATCCATTTCTTACAAATTGGAACTGATCTCCTGGTTTTGCTTCTAGAATAGATGGTTCCACATAACATTCATCTACAACAGTCAATGAATTTGGATTTAAGTTAACACTACCATCATCATTATATACACCTTTAGATTCATCTACTAAGTTTTCATACAAACGTGCAGTTACTTTAACTGCTTCACTAGCAGGAACCCAATGAATTGTTCCTTTAACCTTTCTGCCAGTAAATCCTGTACCATTCTTAGTAATAGGATCATAAGTACAATGAACAACTGTTACCTTTCCATCATCCTCTTTTTCATAACCTACACATTTCACAAAATATGCATTCATTAAACGTACTTCATTTCCTGGATATAAACGATAATATTTCTTAGGTGGTTCTTCCATGAAATCTTCTCTTTCAATCCATAATTCTCTTTCAAAAGGTATTTGTTTAATACCTAATTCTGGATTCTCCATATTAACTTGTGCATCTAATAATTCTTTTTGTCCTTCAGGATAATTATCTATAACTAGTTTAATTGGATCCAATACTGCCATAACTCTAGGAGCTTTAGGCTTTAAATCATTTCTAATACAATATTCTAACATAGCATAATCAACAGAAGAATTACTCTTAGCAACACCAACTAATTCCATAAAAGTTTTTAAAGATTCAGGAGTAAATCCTCTTCTTCTTAATGCTGCAATAGTCACTAATCTAGGATCATCCCATCCATCAACAATACCTTGATCTACTAAACGTTTAATATATCTTTTACCAGTAATAACATTAGTTAAATATAATTTCGCAAATTCTATTTGTTTAGGTGGATGAGGGTATTCTAATTCCTTAACTACCCAATCATATAGTGGTCTATGATCTTCAAATTCCAA
>CAZWZD010000119.1:294-5383 GCA_964638235.1 uncultured Erysipelotrichales bacterium | reverse complement strand
GAAGCATTGTAGATTTATATTTAACAATATTTTCAATTAATAATCCTATAAGCATAATGCCGATTGATTGAAGAATAACAAGATATGTTAAATTCTGTTCTATCATTGCTTTTAAAACCAGCATGATTGCAGGTATTTTCATTGCTGAACCTAATGATTGAAATACACTTAAAATAATTGAAATTTGAAATTTTCTTTTATTTTCTTTTCCAACAAAATCAAAAAACTTTGTTAAAATTTTAATCATTTATAACACCTCCCAAAACTTTATCTTTCACAGATATATGACTATCCCACATATTTTTATAAATTCCATTCTTCAATAAAAGCTCTTCATGTTGTCCTTCTTCTACAATATAACCATTGTTAACAACAAAAATATGATCTGCATCAGCTATTGTTGAAAGTCTATGAGCTATGATGATGAGTGTTTTTCCTTGAACAAGTTTGGCTACTGAATTTTGAATTATAGCTTCATTTTCTGGATCAGTATATGCAGTGGCTTCGTCAAGAATTATAATTGGAGCATCTTTTAACATCGCTCTTGCAATAGAAATTCGCTGTCCTTCTCCTCCTGAAAGATGTCCTCCAGCTCCACCTACAATTGTATGAAAACCATTTTCTAAATTCATAATAAAATCATAGCACCCACTTTTTTTAGCAGCTTCTTTAACTTGCTGATCTGTTGCATCATGTTTACCCATACGTATATTTTCCATAATGGTATCATCAAATAAATAATTATCTTGAGAAACGTAGGCAATTTTTTGATTGTAGTCACTTAATGATAAATTTTTTATATTTACTCCACCTATTTCAATAGTACCACTATCAACATCCCACATTGAAGAAATAAGTTTAGCAATCGTAGACTTACCACTTCCTGAAGGTCCTACAATAGCATTTACACTTCCTGCTTTAAATTCCATATTAATAGCATGAAGTACTTCTTTTTCATGATATCCAAAAGTCACATCTTTTAATTTAATTGTATTATTTTTTGGTAAGTTTTTACTTACTTGAGGACGTTCAAGTTCCTTATAGTCTAAAATATTAATAACCTCTAAAAATATAACATTCATCTTTCCTACATCATCCATATAACCCATAACATTTAATAATGGAGCAATTATACCAAGTGCTAAAAGAATACACATGATAAAATCAGCTTGGGATAAGCTTTTATTCATAACATATAAAGCTCCTATTGGTAAAACGGTAAGTAAAGTATAAGGTGTTAAAGTCAATGAAAGTCCCTGCCAGATATTACAGCGATGCATCCATTCTATAAAACATTCTGCACCCTCTTTTGCTGCTATGACAAATTTATCATATGATTTTTCAGCTTTGCCAAATGCTTTAATCACTTCTATTCCATTAATATATTCTACTGCTGCATCATTAAGAGCTTTTGTTTTTACAACAGTATTTTGAAAACTTTCTTCATAGCCAATCATCATCCCACTCATAGCAAATAACCCTAATATAACAGGTATGAAAGAAAACAAAGCTATTCGCCAATCAATCATGAAAAAATATACTAACATAATAATTGGTGCTAGTATTCCTGATGTAATTTCAGGAATCATATGTGCCATGGTCGTTTCCATGCTATCAATTCTCTCTACTATAATGTTTTTAAATGTGCCTGAACCAGTATCTTTTATATATCCAAGTGGAACTCTTGCTAACTTATCACAAGTCTGTTTTCTTATATTTGCAAGAATAATAAATGTTGCTCTATGAGATAAATTAGTAGATAAATAGCGAAATATTTCTGAAATAATAAAACTTAACGCAATCAAACAAATTCTTACAATATAATTTCCTATTTCATATTCTCCATCAATAAGCATCTTTATAACATCACCAATAATAAAATAAGGAATAACTTTAAATAAAACATTTACAGTTGCAAAAATAATACTGCATATAAACTTCTTTTTATCATTCCCCAACCATTTCATTAAATAGCTTATTACATTTTTTTGTATATTCATTATATAACCTCCTCCTTAGTTAGCTATAACTAACGCGTAATCTTTTTAAAAGGACTATCTAAAGTCCAAACCAAAGCAAAAAATAACAGTGTTACGGTAACACTGTTATTATATATTGCATTAGCATTGTTGTCAAGAAATCAAATATATTTTAATAAAAAAGAAAATAAAAATATGTTCTCAAAATTATAAATCTAAAACAGCTTTCCATCCTGCATAATGATATTTTTCTTCCAGTTCCATAAAACGTTTTGCCTCTTCGAGGGAAAGATTATGCGATACTACTTCATATAGTGGTAAGCATGAAGAAGAACAGATAGCATGAATGAAAAAATCGTCTACTTTTATTTGTTCACCTAAAATTTGTTTAATATAATCTCGATATATTTTCTCTTCTATCTCTGAAAGTCGATCGAGAAATTTCTCATATTTTGTACCAGAGGAACAACAGAAAATAAGCTGAAATGCAGTAAAATTCTGATATATGCAATCTAGCACATCATCAGTTCCTTGAATTCCTACATTCATAGCTTCATCGTAATTTTTGCAATTTTCAACCAAATTAAGTGAATTTAAATACACTTGCACCATTTTTTCAGCTGGTTCCTTAACAAGTGCTTCAAAAAGTCCTTCTTTATCATTAAAACGAGTATATATAGATTGCGTACTTACTCCACTTGCTGAACTGATACGACGCAAACTGGCATTTGTAAAACCATACTCAAGGAATTCTTTTTGAGCAGATAACAAAATTTTTTCTGTAACACCTTTTTTTTGTCTTTTCAAATACTCACCTCCATGAACATCATTATTATATAAATATTTTCTTTTATTGTCAAAAACAAAAAAACTGATTTAGATAATCGTACGAAATTACTATTGACATTGTTAATAATACTAAATATAGCTTTAAAATATATTACATATTATGTAAAATTATGTTCTTGCACTATATTTTCATATGATTGTTCAAAAATTCTTTTTAAAAATCCATATATTTATAAGGAATTAAGCTTTATGCGTTTATTCTGAAAACTGATTAAGTACTTTTTATGATACAATGATTGATTTTAATACATTCAAATGTATAATATGATTTGTAAGGAGAGAAGTATGAAAAAATTAGAAGAAAGAATTATAGCAGATGGAATTGTAAAAGAAGGACATATTTTAAAAGTTGATAGTTTTATTAATCATCAGATGGATATTCAGCTTTTTAAAGAGATGGCTTATGAATGGAAAAGATTATTTCAGAATAAAACAATCAACAAGATTTTAACAATAGAAGCTAGTGGCATTGGTATTGCTGCAATAGTGGGTGATGTTTTTGGGGTTCCAGTTGTTTTTGCAAAAAAATCAGAAAGTATAAATTTAGATGGTGATTTGTATTCAACCCAAATAAGATCCTATACACATCAGTGTACTTATAATGTTATTGTCAGTAAAAAATTCTTGAATGCTGATGATCATATTTTAATTATTGATGATTTTCTTGCTAATGGATGTGCTTTAGAAGGACTTTTAAATTTATGTGATGAAGCTCATGCGAAAGTTGAAGGAATTGGGATTGCGATTGAAAAAGGATTTCAAAATGGTGGAAAATTAATTAGAGAAAGAAATATTCAGTTAGAATCACTTGCTGTTATTGATTCTATGGAAAATGGACAGATTATCTTTCGTAAAAAATCGATATAGATTATCTATATCGATTTTTATAAACACATTTTAAATATATTTTTTACCTCTTCTTTATTAAGGGGTTTAAATCCATTAAGAACTTTTCCACCTACTGCTTTTTCTGCCATAATATCAAAATATTGTTCATCAATTCCTATTTTTGTTAAAGTATCATCTAATTTTAATGTACTGAAAAAGAAGTCAGATAACATTTCAATACTTTTGTTTGCGATTACCATATCATCTAATGAACTATCTATATTAAAAACATTTATTCCAAATTGAACATATTTAGAAACTGTTGTTTCATCTAAACAGTATTTCAACCATCTTGGTGTAAGAATAGCTAATCCTAAACCATGAGTTATATCATAAAATGCTGATAATTCATGTTCCATCGGATGACAGCTCCATGCTTGATTCTTTCCACCATCTATAAAACCATTAATAGCCCAAGAAGAAGTCCACATAAGATTTGCTCTTGCTTCATAGTTTTCAGGATCTTTCATAGCAATTGGAGTATATTTAATTATCGTTTTCATCATACCTTCCATAAAACAATCCAGCATATATAAGTCCTGATCCATATTAAAATAGACTTCCATTATATGACTCATCATATCTGCTGATCCACAGGCTGTTTGATAAGGACTAACTGTATATGTATTAGTTGGATCTAAGAATGATACTTTTGGTAATAATGGATCAGCCATTCTTCCAATCTTATCATTTGTTTTAGGATTGCTTACAACACCACCTGAATCCATTTCTGAACCAGTTGCTGATAAAGTAAGAATTGTTATTATTGGTAATGCTTTTTCAATCGGTGCTTTTTCACTAAAGAATAGCCATGGATCATGGTCGACATATGCTCCAGCAGCCATGAATTTCGTTGCATCCAACGTTGATCCACCACCTACTGCTAATAATACATCAATCTTTTCATCTTTGCATATTTGAACCCCTTTTCTTACTGAATCAATTCTTGGATTTGGTTCAATACCAGATAGTTCATAAAGTTCTAAATCAGCATCATTAATGATTTTAACAACTTTATCATATAAGCCAATCTTTTTAATTGATCCTCCACCATAAGTCAGTAAGACACGTTTTCCATACCTGCGTAATTCTTCTGATAAATGAGATAACTGATTTTCTCCAAAATAAACTTTTACAGGAATATCATAAATAAAATTATTCATATCAATTCTCCTCTCTTTTTTATGGTAGTGTCAAAAACAGTTAGTTTTTTTAATTCTTTTTTAACTGAAAAACCTCATTCTACCTTGGTTTTTTGTATATTTTGATTAATTTCCCCTTTGAAATTAATCTATAAACTTAACCATTTTTCATATGCAAAAAAAGTAATTACATCCTATAATGAAGTCACCACAACAATCACAAAGGAGTGT
>CAZWZD010000119.1:0-284 GCA_964638235.1 uncultured Erysipelotrichales bacterium | reverse complement strand
TATGGTTAAGATTATATCATTATTTATTCGTTTTTTATATATCATTCGTAAACTTTTATTCAAGCTTGAACGTTTTCTTCTTAAGTTCCTTCCTAATGATCCTAATACTCATCCTTCAAGTGATGCCTATAGAAGATTTAAGGTCCATCCCTTACCTGTTATCGAACCTGATCATCTTCCTATTCCTTTTGAAAACGCTAAAGCTCTTTATGAACAGAAACATCATAAGCCTTTAAAGCCTGTCTTTAGACATAAAGATAAAATTTATCCTCCCAAAGGCACTG
>CAZWZD010000118.1:0-5464 GCA_964638235.1 uncultured Erysipelotrichales bacterium | reverse complement strand
CACATTTGCTGCTGATAGAATGTCATCAGGTGTATCTTACTTATATCAACCATTCAATCCTTCTATTTTAAGATTAGTAAGAAATGTAATTGCTGCTGCTCATAAAGAAGGTAAATGGGCTGGTATGTGTGGAGAAATGGCTGGAGAACCATTAGCTGGACCATTATTATTAGGTTTAGGATTAGATGAATTCTCTATGTCTGCTACATCTATCTTAGCTCAAAGAAAATTAATCAGAAGCTTATCTAAAGCTGAAATGGAAGAATTAGCTAACAAGTGCTGTGACTGCTGCACTATGGAAGAAGTTGTTGCACTAGTTAAAGAAGCTACTAATCAATAATATAAAAAATCCAGGAATTCCTGGATTTTTTTATTATCTTTCTAAAGCAACTTTTGCTAATGCTAAAGCTCCACATACACCAGCATTATCACCTAATCCTGGAGCAACAATATAATCTTTAATCGCATCAGTTGTAATTTCTGGTTTTTTTATATAATTATTTAATCTTTCCTGCAAATATTTATGAATCATTGGAAATAATTGTTTCTGATGCATAACTCCTCCACCCAAAATAATTTTCTTAGGAGATAAAGTCAATACATAAATTGCTAATGCTTGAGCAATATACCATGCTTCTAAATCCCAAGCTGGATGATCTGCTGGCAATTCATTTCCTTTTTTACCCCATCTAGCTTCTATCGCTGGACCTGCTGCCATGCCTTCAAAACATGTTCCATGGAATGGACATTTTCCTTTATATGGATCATCTTTTCTAACCATCATCTGCATATGCCCCATTTCTGGATGTAATAAACCATGAACTAAATTGCCTTCAACAATGGCACCACCACCAACTCCAGTACCAATAGTTAAGTACAAAGCACTATCTAATCCTTTAGCAGCTCCAAAATACGCTTCACCTAAAGCAGCGCCATTAACATCTGTATCAAATCCAATTGGTAAATTTGGATAATGTTCCTGCAAAGCACCAACTATATTATAATTTGCCCATCCTGCTTTGGGAGTTGTTGTAATATAGCCATAAGTTTCACTCTTTAAATCTGGATCAATTGGTCCAAAGCATCCTAAACCTAATGCATCAATATCTTTACCATCAAAAAACTTAAAAATATTTTCTACTGTTTCTTCAGGCGTTGTAGTAGGAAAACTTCCTCTCTCTAATACATTACCATTTTCATCACCTACAGCAACAACAAACTTTGTTCCTCCTGCTTCAATAGCACCTAATCTCATTTTTTCTCCTCCTTCAATTTCTTTCTAGTTGCTTTCATTCCTTTTATAATAACACCTCTCGCTTCAATAGCTTCTGCTTTTTCAAGAGGTCTTACCCCTTTTAACGGATAATCTATTCCTAAATTTTCATATTTAACAACACCCATAGTATGATATGGCAAAACATCTAAAGCCTTAACATTCTTTAATTTTCCAATAAATTCTCCTAATTGATATAAATAAGTATCATTCTGAGTAATTCCAGGAACCACCACATGTCTAATCCATAAATCAACATTATGATCATCTACATATTCAGCAAACTTTAAGATATTATCATTTGGCTGCATTGTTAATTTTTTATGCTCTATTGGATCAATATGCTTAATATCTAACATGACTAAATTTGTAACATTTAATAAACGATCCACTTTTTTTAAATATTCTTCACTTTCATGGAACATTATTCCCGATGTATCTAAACAGGTATGAATACCTTCACTTCTGCATCTTTCAAATAACTCTGTTACAAAATCTATCTGCATCATTGGTTCTCCACCAGTTACAGTAATACCACCTTTTTTATAAAAGTTCTTCTTTCTATTAAATTCATCTAATATTTCATCTATAGACATCTGATTACCAGTATTAGGTGTCCAAGTATCTGGATTATGACAATATTGACATCGCATAGGACATCCTTGAGTAAATACAACGAAACGTAATCCTGGACCATCAACAGTACCACAAGTTTCTATTGAATGAATAAATCCTTTCATTTAATTTCACATTCCTTTCAAATCATTACTATCTCTTTTTATATTTTATCACAAAAAGAAAATGATATAAACAAAATGTTTATATCATCATTTTAATATGATAAAAAAACTCCCAAACGGGAGTTCAATTACATACTTTCATGGAAAGTTCTAGAAATAACATCATCTTGTTGTTGTTTTGTCAACTTAACAAAGTTAACTGCATATCCAGATACACGAATAGTTAATTGTGGATATTTTTCAGGATGAGCTTGAGCATCTAATAATGTTTCTTTATTTAAAACATTGACATTTAAATGATGTCCACCCTTTTCAGCATAAGCATCTAACATTGAAACTAAATTTTCTTGTTGTTGTTTGTTATCTAACATATATTTTCTCCTCTCATATCTAAAATTCATCATCCATAGGTAAATTCGGTATTTTACAAGCCGTATCACCTATATCACAATCCATTTTAGAAACAATACTTATATCTTGAACCTCAATAGAGTGAGGATCATTCACTGTAATATTAATGTGACCTGATCCATTACTCATATGAGAATCTAACATATTAATTAAATCTTCAATTTCTTTATCTGTAGCCATTTTTTCACTTCCTATAATTAGTCAGCGTCTAAATCGATTTCAATATCTCCTGTAAAAATTTGATCATCTTTACCTAAAGCTCCAGGAACAATTGAGAATGTGTTTGAAATACCATCTTGTGCATCTTTAAATGGTAATTTAGATACAGAAGATAATGAAGCAATAGCACCTTTCTTATCTCTACCATGCATTGGGTTAGCTCCAGGAGCAAATGGTTGTCCACCTTTTCTTCCATCTGGAGTAGATCCAGTTGCATTACCATATACAACGTTAGAAGTAATAGTTAAGATAGAAGTAGTTGGATAAGAATCTCTATAAGTATGATGAGAACGAACCATTGCCATAAATGTTTCTACTAACCAGCTTGCAATATCATCAACTCTGTCATCATCATTACCATATTTAGGGAAATCTCCTTCAACTTCATAATCAACAACGACACCATCTTCATCTCTAATACATTTAACTTTAGCATATTTAATAGCTGATAAAGAATCAGCAACAACTGATAAACCAGCAATACCAGTTGCAAAATATCTTCTTACTTCTCTATCATGTAAAGCCATCTGAATTCTTTCATAAGCATATTTATCATGCATATAATGAATGATATTTAATGCATTAACATAAACACCTGCTAACCATTCCATCATATCTATATATTTTTCAATAACATCATCATAATCTAAGTAATCACCAACAACTGGACGATATTTAGGTCCAACTTGTTTCTTAGATTTTTCATCAACACCACCATTAATAGCGTATAACAAGCATTTAGCCAAGTTAGCACGAGCACCAAAGAATTGCATTTCTTTACCAACTCTCATTGAAGATACACAGCATGCAATTGCATAATCATCACCATGAGTAACTCTCATTAAATCATCATTTTCATATTGAATAGATGATGTATTAATAGAAGTTTTAGCACAGAACATCTTGAAGTTTTGTGGTAAACGAGTTGACCATAAAACAGTCATATTTGGTTCTGGAGCAGTTCCTAAGTTTTCTAAAGTATGTAAATATCTAAATGAAGTCTTAGTAACCATGTGACGTCCATCAACACCAACACCACCAATTGATTCAGTAACCCAAGTTGGATCACCAGCAAAAATTGAATTGTATTCTGGAGTTCTTGCGAATTTTACAATTCTCAATTTCATAATGAAATGATCAATAAATTCTTGAATTTGTTCTTCAGTAAATAAACCTTTCTTTAAATCTCTTTCAACATAGATATCAATGAAAGTAGAAGTTCTACCCAAAGACATTGCAGCACCATTTTGTTCCTTAACAGCACCTAAATATCCAAAATATAACCATTGAATAGCTTCCTGACAGTTTCTAGCAGGTCTAGAAATATCTTTTCCATACTTAGCTGCCATTTCTTTTAATTCACCTAAAGCTCTAATTTGTTCAGATAATTCTTCACGTAATTGAATATTTCTAGAAGTCATTCTTGTATTAGAAGTAGCTAATTGATTTTTCTTATCTTCAATCAATTTATCTACACCATATAAAGCTACTCTTCTGTAGTCACCGATAATACGTCCACGTCCATATCCATCTGGTAAACCAGTAATAATATGTGCTGAACGACAAGCTCTAATTTCAGGTGTATAAACATCAAATACTCCCTGATTGTGAGTCTTTCTATATTCTCTAAAAATATAAGAAATTTCTGGATCAATCTTATATCCATTTGTTTCCAATGCCTGTTCTGCAATACGAATACCACCAAAAGGCTGCATAGATCTCTTAAAAGGCTTATCAGTTTGAATACCAACGATTTTTTCTTTAGATCTATCTAAGTACCCTGCATCATGTGAAGTTAATGTAGATACAATTCTAGTATCCATATCCAAAACTCCACCAGCTGCTCTTTCTTTTAATGTCAGATCCATTACTTGATCCCATAGATCTTTAGTGTTTTGAGTAGGACCAACCAAGAAAGAATCATCACCATCATATGGTGTATAATTTAGTTGAATAAAGTCCCTTAAATTAACTTCTTTGTTCCATTTTCCTGCTTGAAATCCATCCCAAGCATCATTCCATCTTTGTTTAAAAGTCATTATTTAACCCCCTGTAATTTCATTCTGAAGTCATTATATCATTCTCAAAATTTGTAATCAACACATATGCTTGAATTTTTATATTTTTTTAATATTACTTTCCGTGATATAACTCCTTCACCATAAAAAACTCAATAATTTATTTCCTTTTATTCTAAATATTTTTAAGAAAAGAACAATAAAATAAAGAAAATAATCTTTACTTTAAATATTCTTTCAAATCAGAATCAATAACTTCCGAAATCTTACCAAAAATAATACTTGTAGAATCCTTTCCTTCTACAATACCACTTGCCCCTAATTCCTTAATCCCATCAATATTAGTTTTACTGTTATCTTTTAACAATACAGTAAGTTTTGAAGGAGAATGAGAACTAGAAATAATGTTATCTTTTCCTCCTAAAAAACTAATTAATTTTTCTATATCGACAGTTGATTTAGAAATCTTTTTAGGAGTTTTCTTCTTTAAATAATTAATAAATAAAAAGTAAACAGCAACTGCTACAACTATAACTCCTATAATAATTGGTAAATAATCCATCATTTCACATCCTTTTTTAATTGAACTTTTTTCGAATATAGTATACTATAAAGATGAAAAAAAAGAAATAGAAAGGAGTTTGAAATGAAAAAAGTTAAAAAAATATTTACAGATCATCCTTTACTAATCATATTAGTTTTATATTGTATTTTAAGCTGTTTTGCGATATTAAATGCAGCACCATTAATAACTAAAGTTGCATCACCAAATACATTATGGATAAAACAATTAGTATTTTATA
>CAZWZD010000117.1:0-5468 GCA_964638235.1 uncultured Erysipelotrichales bacterium | reverse complement strand
TTCTATTATCTTTATATCATGAATGACTATCATTTCATCTAAAGTAATTGAAACAATTCCTAATAATTTATTATCTGCATTTATCATTCTTCTAACTCTTATATCTGTGATTATCATACTTATTTCCCCTTTTCTTATTATTATACTACATAAAATGCTATTATTCTAATTATTTAAATAGCCTTCTTCTTTATAAAGTAAAAAATCTTACCTTACATTTTATATCCTACATTATATTTTTATTTAAAACTTCAAGCTATCGGAAAAATAATTTAAAAAAAAGACATATCTTGTATGCCTTATCTTCTATAAAATCTTATCTATAATACCTATTTGTAATGCTTGCTTTGCATTTAAAAAGTAATCTCTTTGCGTATACTTTTTCATATCTTCAAAAGTATTATTCGTATTTTTAGCAAGTATATTTAATGTTAAATCATTTTGGTATTTTATTCTATCCATTGATATATCCATATCAATAATAGATCCTGCTAATTGTGAAAATACTTGATGAATCATAATTTCACAATGTGGATAAGCGTATCTTTTATTTTGAGTTCCTGCAGCCAATAAAAAAGCTCCCATTGATGCAACTTGTCCTATTCCAATTGTTACTACATCATTTTTACTTGCTTGAAGCATATCATAAATTGCTAAACCAGCAGTAACACTACCTCCAGGACTGTTAATAATAAGAATAACATCTTCATTTCCTTTTTCATTAATATATTGAATTCTTTTAATAACATCCATGGCATTTTCATCATTAATTTCACCAGTTAAATAAATAGTATTACTTTTTTTCAAAAGATATGAATCTATATCTAAATTTGTTTTTCCCTGTTTTGTAATTTCTTCAATCATGACCATATTTTATTCCTCCTTATAACCAAATAAATCCTTTAAATTTTGATTAATCAATTCTTTTGTAAACTTATTTTTATTAAAATGAATAACATTTAAATAAGCTTCTCGATTTTTTCTTCTTAATTCTTGTAAGCCATTATAAATCATTTGTGGTGTATATACTTCAGTTGATTCTTTTTCTATAATTGGTAATTCATATTTCTTTTGAAAGCGTTTTGTATAATTATATTGAGATATATCTGGCAGTGAAGTTACATAAACAATATCTCGAGAAGTATAAAAAACTTCTGTATATTCCCAACCTTTTTTTAAAGATCTTAAATCTTGAATACTTATCAAAGGCTTAGCAGTTTCATCTTTAGTGATATATGTTATTCCGGCATTTTCTGATAATTCCTGTAACAATGATGTTTCATTACTATTAAAGAAAAAGATATTTTCACAATTAGCGATAATTGTATCAGCATCTTCAGGATAAGCATTTTGTAATTGTTTTTTAGATTGACATACAATAATCCATCTGACATTACGAGATCTTGAAGCACTAATATTTGCGGACATGTTAGGTATTCTATAGTTACAGAACTCATCACAAATAAAATTAACTCTTCTAGGTAATATTCCATTATTTTTATAAGCTTCCATAATTAATGTTGCATTGATTTGTTGTAGAATTATGCCACATATTCTTTCATAAGTATCATTTTCATCAGGAAGTATCAAAAATAAAGCAGTTTTTTTCTGATAGATTTCATCAACATCAAAAGTGCTAGAATTTAGCATTTTTGATAATTTCTCATTTGTTAAAAATGGCTCTATAAATGTATCTAATGTAGCAAGTGTCGAAGCTCTTGTTTTATCTGGTTGTGATAATAAAGCTCTAAGTTTTGTTATAACTAAACTATCAGTTTCAAATAAATCAATAATCCTTTCTAAATTGTTAATTCCTTCTTCACTAGTGAAAGTTTTAATCGTATGCATGTTAATATATTTAATATCATCACACATTTCAAATAAAAACAAGATAATTCCTTCTAAAGCAGGTTTAGCACTTTGTTCCCAAAAAGGATCAGCTCTACTTCCTTTATAGATTGAGGATAATCCTTTAACAAGTTCTGATACCATTTGTGAAGCTTCATCTGTTTTTCCTGATTTATATAATTTATAAGGTATATGAAGAATATTAAAACCATCTGAAAGCATATCTCTAAAATCGATAAATATTTGCTGGTACTTATTTCTTTTTAATAAACCTCTAATAATAGGAGAATGAACTCCTTTCGATAATTCACCTTTAATATCAGGAATAATTAAGCTCTCGTTAGACATAATACAGGTCACAACTGTCTGAACAATCAATTTTCTTGTTTTTCCTGATCCTGTACTACCATAAATCAATGACATGATTGTTCTATCATCTATAAATATTTTCTTACCATCACTTATAATAGGTATACCACCCGCATCTAAATGCTTCTGATATAAATCAACTTCACTAAAACGCTCTTTTATTTCTTCGGTTGAAGTAAAACCTTTTTCCTTTAAAAAAGCATATGGACGCCAATCAGCTTCATAATTATAATTGTTTACCTTCAATGCACAACTCCTCCTTTACTCCTAATAAACCTAATATTGTTTTCTCTTTGTCCATATATTCTAATAAAGATGTTTTAGTCATTTTATCCTTATTAGTATAAATTGCTAAATCATTTAAAATAGATTCTCTTAAATTTTCATTAAATAAATCTATTTTATACTTTGTATAAACTGTTTTAATAAGCCAATCAACAACCATTGAATCTATAACTATATTTTTCTTCTCCATTGAAGTAAAAATCAATTGTGCTAACTCTTCATTATCCTCACTAATACATTCTTCTTTGACTTCAACTTTAATATACTTCATAATTTTATAAATCATTTTATAATAATCATTCATTGACTTTCCCTGAATAACAAATATATATTTTTTATATTTTTGATGATCGCTTAAATATTTTATAAAAACATCAAAATATTCTTCCTCTTCATGTCCTATCCATTCATCCATATAAACAGCAATAATTCCTCTAAAATCACTTCTTAAACCAGTAGAATCTTTTACTCTTAAAATATAATTTTTTAATTCATGAAAGGTATGACAAGGAAGTTCATATCTAAATTTATAATTAACACATAACTCTTCACCTGCAAACTCATGAGGGTGAGTATAATATCTTTTTACAGCAATTTTTTTAACAAAACATTCAATATCAGTTCTATTTGTAATCAATATGAGTGAACAATCATTTATTTTCATAACTATCTCTTCTTTCTAAAATATTCCGTTGATTTATATTAATATCTCATTAAATCATCTTTTAGTGTCTTTATTATAATGATTTTATTATTCATTAACTTCTTTTTATCGGAATGAAAAAATGAAAAATTAATAATTTTCTACACTCTATTTCATTTTGTAATTATATGATTAATATAAAAAAAGAAATATGCGAAAGCTCTCACATATTTCTTTATCTCTTATATCAATAAAATATTTTTACATTATTTTAAATTTTTTACTCCAGTTTCTAATATATGCATTTGCAGCAATGTTTGTTCATGTGTAATCACTTGTGGCTGATGATTAACAATACATTCATATATACCATCATAAACACGACCATAATCCCCATTAACTGAAATGACTTTCTCTTCATGGAATACATTATCATCATCATAATAAGTTAATATTCCATATTCATGAGGTAAATCAACACCAAAATCTTTGTGATCTGGTAAATAGAATAACTTCAAATGCTCTTCTTGTTTATCTTTCTTCTCTTTAATAAACATTCCTTTTTTTCCATAAACAACAAAACTTGGTCTTTCTTTTACTCTAAAATAACTTGATTTAACAGATACTTTCAAATTTCCATAATACAGATCTAAATCAAAATAATCATTCATACGACCAGTTCCTAACAATTGTCTTACATCATAATGAATATCATCAGGTTGTCCAAAATAACTTATCACTTGATCTAGTGTATGACAGCCATGTCCATATAAATAAGAATGAGCAGCATCAAATTCATGAACACTATTTGGAATTTCTGGTCTATAATAATCAAAATGCATTTCTAACTCTAATAATTCTCCAAGTTTACCTGATTCAATGACTTTTTGTACAGTTAAAAAATCACTGTCATATCTTCTATTTTGATATACTGAACAATACAATCCCTTTTCATCAGCCAATGCAAAAATTTCTTTCGCCTCAATGCTAGTTTCCATAAATGGCTTTTCTACTAAGCAATGTTTCCCATGTTCTAAAACCATTTTCGCATAACTATAATGTAAATGATGAGTTGTACAAATAACAACCATATCAATTTCAGGATCATTTAAAATATCATTTACATCTTCACTATATTCAACATTTTCAATTTTCTGCCAAATATCATGTCTTACCTTTACATCAAAGATTTTTTTAATAATAAATTTATCTGATCTTTGTAAAACAAAAGGCATATGATACCTATTAGCACTTTTTCCATTACCAATATATCCTAATACTAACTTATTATCTATCATTATCAAAGACAACTCCTTCCTGTTTTCTGCCCTTTTCCATAACTCTAGAAATATCTAAAGACAATTCTAACATTTTTTGTTGTTTAATAAAATCATTATCTTCTATAATTCTTATAAATTCTTCAAATTCATAAAGCAAACGATGTCTTTTTTCAAAATGTTTCGTTTCAATTCTTCCATCATTATAATAAATACTATATTCATTCATTTGATTTAAAGGAGTCTGAATAACAATTGATGCATTATCTCCTTGGATTGTGTTCACTATAGGTGCTTTACAATCTTTAGCACCTATAGTAACTGCTTTAAAAGAAGGATATTCAAAAACCATCATACCACTTGTATCAATACTTTTTTCAATATTAGCATAATAATGATTATTATTTGGTTTTCCAAAAAGTCCTAATAAAGCATTAATATTATAAACATTTAAATCCATTAATGCACCTCCTGATTTATGAAAATCAAATGCTGGTAAAATATTTCCTTCTTTAAAAGCATTATAACGAGTAGAATATTGAGAATAATTAAATGTAACAATCTTTATATTCCCAAGTTTACTTAAATCCTTCTTTAAAGATAAATAACTTGGTAAATAATGAATATTCATAGCTTCAAAAATCATTACATTTCTTTCATCAGCAATACGAATAAGTTCCTCCAATTCCCTAACATTAGATGTAATAGGTTTTTCGATAATAATATGTTTTCCTGCTGCTAATGCTTTTTTAGAAAATGCATAGTGAAGATGATTTGGCAATGCACAATAAATTGTATCAATATCACTCTTTAATAATTCATCATAATCATAAAAGAATCCATTCAAATGATAATCTTGAACAATCTTCTCTGTTTCTTCTGATGTATAAGAAGTTCCTAAAATATATGTTTCTTCAATATTAAGCTCATCATAAACTGTCATTAAATCCTTAACAATCATACCTGTTCCTAAAATTCCTAATTTCATTTGTTTACCTGTTATGAAGTGACTTTTGTCAAGACAAAAATTAACAATTCATAATAAT
>CAZWZD010000116.1:0-5544 GCA_964638235.1 uncultured Erysipelotrichales bacterium | reverse complement strand
GCAGGGGGAAAGCAGCCAATTTTGTATGTGAAAGCTAGCTTTCACATACAAAACTGTAATTAAACATCAAATTAAAAAGAATTAGAAATAGTAAAATAAGCTCGACTTATGAAGCGATAATAGCAAATATTCATGTGATGGATATATATTTATTTGATAATTTATTGAGTAATGTAATTCTTTTGATTATCCTTATATGTACTTATATAGGTATGTATTTATAGATGCAATAAAGTATAATGATATTAAAGAATTAATGTTGGAGGAATAGAGTATGAAGTTAGTCTTTGATGTAGAATCTACAGGACTTGATCCTTGGGAAGATGAAATTCTTCAACTTTCAATTATGGATCAAGATGGTAATGTGTTGTTTAATGATTATTTTGAACCAGAATATGTTTATGAGTGGCCTGATGCTGAAGCTATTAATGGTATTAGTCCTCTTATGGTAGAAGGTAAAGAGAGTTTTGTTTCAAGGATTAATGAGATACAAGAGATCTTTGATCAAGCTGATGAGTTAATAGGATATAATGTTAATTTTGATATTTCTATGTTACGTGAAAGTGGTATTAGGATTCCTAATGTTAAGATAAGAGACGTAATGAGAGATTTTGCACCTATATATGGATTGTGGGATCATGTAGGAGGATGTTATAGGAATGTGAAGTTAGTGACTTGTGCTAAGTATTACGGATATACGTTTGATGCTCATGATAGTCTAGAAGATACGAAGGCTACGTTATATTGTTATCAACAATTGATTAAGGAAGAAAACAGTATACCAGTATCAAAGGAGGGAACTTGGTGTTTTTCTAAGTAAGTTAATATTAAGAAATATATTTTATTTACTCCTGAATTAAGTTATAATTATGGTAGTTTTTAAAAGGGAGATAGTTATATGATATATGTATGTAGTGATATACATGGATGTTTTGCTAGATATAAACAAGTTATTGATAGATTAAAGGATACGGATCATTTATATATTATAGGTGATATTATTGATAGAGGGAATTATGGAATAGAGATTTTTCTTGATGTTATGAAAAGGGATAATGTTACTGTATTGTTAGGGAATCATGAATATATGATGTATTGTTCTCTTGCTTTAAATATGAGCAGAGAATTATATAATTG
This sequence comes from uncultured Erysipelotrichales bacterium, assembly GCA_964638235.1. GTDB lineage: Bacteria > Bacillota_I > Bacilli_A > Erysipelotrichales > Coprobacillaceae > MGBC113645. The sequence goes on along the minus strand of CAZWZD010000116.1, from coordinate 4,407 downwards.
GATTTCATTACAAAATGGTGGAACTATAACATATGATAAGTTTAAGAAGCTAGATGGGAAAATACAAAGAAGAATATTAGAATATATTGAGAATATGCCTTTGTATGTAACTATAGAAGAGAATAATAAGAAGTATTATTTATCTCATGGTAGTTATATAAAACCTATATATGAAAATCAATATGCAACAATAAATGATTTTGATGACGAGGATATTGTTTCTATAGTATGGCATTCTCCTTTTAATGAAAGATGGTTATTAAATTATTATGATGGTTATGATGTTTATATTCATGGACATAAATTTGTGCAAAGGTTTACAAATGATTATCATGCGATGAGATGTATAGCTAGTAATGATAATAGATCTTTTGAAGTTATTGATATTGATGGCGGCTGTGCATGTTTAAATAGTGGGTTTGTAATAGCTACTGCACTTATTTTATATAATTTATCGATGGATCGATTTGAGTATTTAATGGATAAAGATGACTAATATGCTGGAGGTGAGAATATGCCTTTTGAAATAGTAAGAAATGATATTGTTAATATGGAAGTAGATGCGATAGTGAATTCTGCTAATCCTAAACCAGTTATTGGTTCAGGGGTAGATAGTGAAATACATAAGAAGGCGGGAAATAAGTTATTAACTGCTAGAAAGAAAATAGGTGATATTTACTTTGGTGAAGCTGTTATTACTCCTGGATTTGATTTAGATGCTAAATATGTTATTCATACTGTTGGACCTGTATATAGAGATGGAAATAATAAGGAGAAAGAATTGTTATCTTCTTGCTATAGAAAGTCTTTGATGCTTGCGAGAGAGTATCATTGTGATTCTATAGCGTTTCCTTTACTTTCTACTGGTAATTATGGTTTTCCTAAACCATTAGCGTTACAAATAGCTGTAGGAGAGATTAGTCAGTTTCTTTTAGAATATGATATGCAGGTTTATTTAGTTGTTTTTGATAAAGATGCGTATGCTTTGTCTGAGAAATTGTTTAAGTCTGTTAGTAGTTATATTGATGAAAACTATATTGAAAATAAAATAGCACAAGAATATGAATCAAGTAATGTTTATATATCAAATATAGAATTAAGACGTCTTAAAGAACAAAAGTATGCTACTAAAAGTATAAATACAGATGATTGGGAGGATATGCTTGAAAACTTAGATGCTAGCTTTTCTGAAACGCTTTTAACTTTAATTGATCGTACTGGAAAGAAGGATTCTGAGATATATAAAAAAGCTAATGTAGATCGAAAACTCTTTTCTAAAATACGTAATAATAGAAATTATAAACCATCTAAAACTACTGCTTTAGCTTTTGCCTTTGCTTTAGAATTAAGTATTGATGAAACAAAGGAATTTATATCTCGTGCTGGTTATGCATTATCTCATAGTAATAAGTTTGATGTTATAGTTGAGTATTTTCTGGTGAATCATAATTATGATGTATTTGAGTTAAATGAAGTATTGTTTGCTTTTGATCAACCTTTGATAGGTATTTAAAAATGTCGCTTATCATGCGACATCTTTAAATACTTTTTTTATTATAATAGAGTTGTAATAAAAAAAGGAGGATTTAATATGACAGAACTTATATTTATATTAGATCGTAGTGGATCTATGGCAGGGATGGAAAAAGATACTATTGGTGGCTTTAATTCTATGTTAGAAAAGCAGCGTAAAGAAGAAGGTGATGCTTTGATTTCTACTGTATTATTTGATAATGAAACTCAGGTTATTCATGATCGAGTTAATATTAAAGATGTAGCTAATCTTAGCGAAAAAGAATATTATGTACGTGGCTGTACAGCATTATTAGATGCAGTAGGAGGAGCAATCCATCATATTGGTAATATTCATAAATATGCAAGAAAAGAAGATGTACCAGAAAAAACATTATTTATTATTACAACTGATGGGTTGGAAAATGCAAGTCGCTATTATGATTATTCTATGGTTCATCATATGATTGAACGTCAAAAGAATAAATATGGATGGGAGTTTATATTTTTAGGTGCTAATATTGATGCACCTAAAGAAGCAAGAAAATTTGGTATAGATGAATCTATGGCAACAAACTATAATTGTGATTCAGAAGGAACTGCGCTTAACTTTGAAGTAATTAGCGAAGCAATAAGCAATATAAGGATGAGTAGAAAATCATTATCACCTTCTTGGAAAGACAGAATAGACGAAGATTATAAAAAGCGTCATAGAAAAAGATAATATATCTAACTTAGTGATATATAAAGATGAAGGAACCTTTAGCAATTACTCATTCCTAATAGGATTTTGCATTGTAGCCCATATAAATAAGAGAAAGGAGAACGGCTCTTATTCCACTTCCTTAATAATATTGGATTTTAGAGTCAGAAATTATTATGAAAAAAATAATATTATTAATGATTTGTACAATGTTTACATTTTCATTAATGCAAAGTCATAAAATTGATGTTGATGCACTTTCAGGTGGTCAATTTAATACAAAGATTACATCTAAAGGACAAGTTGTTGATTCTATTACTTTTAATGGAATAAAAGTGAATGCTATATATCGTCCTTATGATGGAACAAATGGGACAGATACTACATATAGTTGTGCAGCCTTTGTTTCTAAGTTTTATAAGAATGTTTTTGGAAATACTGTTTATAACTTATGTAATGCATCATCTATACCATTGAGTAATACAGGAAGTTTTAGTAAAACAACAAGTCCGGTTGTTGGAGATATTGTGAAATCGAATACGAATACACATTGGATGATTGTTAAATCTATTAGCGAAAATAAAATAACAGTTATTCAACAAAATGCTTGGAATTCCAAAAGAACTCATGCATGGGTTGGAGCATATGTTATAAAGGGAGATAGTCAATATACATTCTTCCATTATAGCAATTATAAAGTTATTCCAAAGCTAACATTTACTTATAATGTCAATGGAGGATCTCCTACTATAGGAAGTCAAACAGTGTATTTGAATAAAACATTAACAGTTTCAGATGGTAAATCAATATCAAAAGCTGGTTATGTCTTTAAAGGATGGTATGCATATCGTACGAGTGATTCAAAGTATTATATTACTAAAAAAGGATGGTATACTAATAGTGAAATTAGTAAGAATAAATATACAAAGAAAGTATTTACGCCTAATACTCAATTAGTCATAGATAATTCCTGGATTTCAAATAATACTAAAAATACTTCATTTCAATTCATAGCAGTATGGGAAAAAGTAACGGTAGGGAAAGGAAAAACGCCGACTCTTACAAACAGTGCTAGTAAGAAGTTAACTATAAAATATGAAGCTGTATCTCAAGCAAGTGGTTATCAGATCCAGTATGCTACAAACAAGAAAATGACTAATGCAATTACAAAAACATTAACTGCAAAAAGTGCAACTTATACTGTAAGCAAGTGGAAAACATATTATGTAAGAGTAAGAGCTTATAAATTAGATTCTACTGGAGCAAAGATATATGGAAGCTGGAGCAATGTTAAATCTAAATTAATAGTAAAGTAAATAATATAATAAGAAGCTGTAAAGGAATTTTTCTTTACAGCTTCTTATTTAGTGATATTTTACAACTCGGGTAAAGAGGATTCCAATAAGTATAGAAAACTTTAAAGAATTAATAAGTGGAAACCACTATTTTGTAGATAAAACTATGTTAATTAAAAATGTTATTGATGAAACAGTTGCATTATATACAAGGCTTAGAAGATTTGGAAAGACATTGAATATGTCTATGTTATATTATTTCTTTAATATCAAAGAAAAAGATAACGCTTATTTATTTGATAATCTAGCTATATCTAAATGCCAAGAAGCATTAGAACATCAAAATAAGTATCTGGTTATATTTCTTACATTGAAAGATATGAAAAATGATACATTTGAAAAACAGTTATCCATATTCAGTATATTAATTACAGATATCATTGATTCAAATCAAGAATTGTTATCAAGTGAATACATTAATGAAACAAAAAAAGATAAGCTAATTAAATACTATAAGGGAACAAAAGACGAAGTAGAGCTACAGAATGTTCTAAAGTTTATCTGTGACTGTATGAAACAACATTATGGAAAAAAGGTTATTATATTAATAGATGAATATGATGTTCTACTTCAAGATGCCTACCTTCATGGATATTATAAAGATATGAGTATCTTTATAAAAAATGTATTCAGTGCAGCTTTGAAAACTAATGATTCATTAGAAAAAGTGATATTAACTGGATGCTTAAGAATTGCAAAGCAAAGTATTTTTACAGGATTAAATAATTTTAGTGAATATTCTATTTTCTCTGAAGATATTAGTCAATCTTACGGTTTTACTCAACAGGAAGTAAATGAATTATTAGATTATTATGATCTAATGAAATATAAAGAAGA
>CAZWZD010000115.1:0-5547 GCA_964638235.1 uncultured Erysipelotrichales bacterium | reverse complement strand
GAAATTAAAGCATTCTATATGCGTTTAAATGATGATGGTAAAACAGTTGCTGCCTGCGATTTATTAGTTCCTGGAATTGGGGAATTAGTTGGTGGAAGTCAAAGAGAAGAAAGATATGATGTTTTAGAAAAAATCATGGATGAAAAACAAATGTCAAAAGAAGGATTGCAGTGGTATATGGATCTTAGAAGATTTGGCGGATGCAAACATGCAGGGTTTGGTTTGGGATTTGATAGATTCTTGATGTATTTGACAGGTATGCAAAATATTAGAGATGTTGAGCCTTTTCCAAGGACTCCTAGAAACTTAAAGTTCTAATGAATATAGTAAGTATTGAAATATATACTTACTTTTTTTAATTTTTTGTTGACTATTTAGAAAAATAGTGATATATTTAATTCATAGAAAACCTATAGGAATTAATGAAACTATAGGGAATAAAGGCTATGAAAAGAAGAGTAACTTATCAATAATTAATAGAGAGTTCTTGTTTGGTGGAAAAGAATAAGGAAGGATAAGTGAAGATGGTCTTGGAGCTGATTAGCTGATATGTAAGCTAATACGTGTACACCCGTTAAAGTGTTAGAGTCTGATGGGACTCGATGAGGTAGCTATTGTGAGATAGTTATGAATTTAGGTGGTAACACGATATACTCGTCCTATATATGGGATGAGTTTTTTTATGGAAAGAAGAGGAGATATAACTATGGCATTTGAAAAAAGAGAAGACAGAAAATTAAAATTTGAAACTTTACAATTACATGTAGGACAGGAAAATCCTGATCCAGCAACTGATTCAAGAGCAGTACCTATTTATCAGACAACATCTTATGTTTTTAAAAATAGTGCTCATGCAGCAGCAAGATTTGGTTTAGCTGATGCAGGTAATATTTATGGTAGATTGACAAACAGTACTCAAGGGGTATTTGAGGATAGAATTGCAGCCTTGGAAGGTGGAGTTGCAGGTTTAGCTGTTGCTTCTGGAGCAGCTGCAATCTCATATATTATTCAAGCTTTAGCTGGAACTGGTGAACACATTGTTGCTCAAAAGACAATATATGGTGGTACTTCTAACTTGTTAGCACACACATATGAAAATTTTGGGATAACAACAACATTTGTGAATGCACATGATTTAAAAGAAGTTGAAGATGCTATTCAAGAAAATACAAAAGCTGTTTATTTAGAAACTTTGGGTAATCCAAACAGTGATATTCCCGATATTGATGCAATTGCTGAAATAGCTCATAAACATGGATTACCAGTTGTAGTAGATAATACTTTTGGTACACCTTATTTAATTCGTCCAATAGAACATGGAGCAGATATTGTTGTTCATTCTGCTACTAAATTTATAGGAGGACATGGTACTACTTTAGGTGGTGTTATTGTTGATGGTGGAACATTTGATTGGGCTAAGAGTGGAAGATATCCTGGAATATCTGAACCTAATCCAAGTTATCATGGTGTAAGATTTACTGAAGCAGCAGGAAAGGCAGCTTTCGTTACTTATATTCGTGCAATTATCTTGCGTGATACTGGAGCAACTCTTTCTCCATTTAATGCATTCTTATTATTGCAAGGTACAGAAACATTATCATTAAGAATTGAAAGACATAATGAAAATACAAAGAAAGTAGTAGAATATTTATCTAAACATCCAAAAGTAGAAAAGGTAAACCATCCATCATTAAAAGATCATCCAGATCATGCATTATATGAAAGATACTTCCCAAATGGTGGAGCAAGTATATTTACATTCAACATTAAAGGTGGAATAGAAGAAGCACATAAATTTATAGATAGTTTACAAATATTCTCTTTACTAGCAAATGTTGCAGATGTTAAATCATTAGTTATTCATCCTGCTACAACAACTCATAGTCAATGCAGTGAAGAAGAATTATTAGATCAAGATATTCAGCCAAATACAATTAGATTATCTATAGGTACTGAAAATATAGATGATATATTATGGGATTTAGAAAATGCATTTGCTCAAGTTTAACAGGTAGAAATACCTGTTTTCTTTTTAGAAGAATAAAATAATAAACCATACTCTATATAGAATATGGTTTATATTTCCTATTAATTTTTACTAATTATTTGTCCACTTTTTACTTCACTTTGACAAAGAAATTGAAGTTTTTCTTTATGATTTTCTGTTATAATTAACATTGTCGTTAAATCATATCCAGATTTTTTAATAAATTCACTATCTATTTTTAATATTTTTTGTCCAGCTTTTACTTTGGCACCTTGTTTTGCATATATTTTGAATCCTTTACCATTTAAATCAACAGTATTGATTCCAACATGAACAAGAATTCCCAAACCATCATTTCTTCTTACAGCAAATGCATGACCAGTTGGATACATAACTTCCAAAATTCCATTAGATGGAGAAACAATAATATCTTCTTTTAATTCAAAAGCTATTGTTTGACCTAGCATTTCTTTAGAAAAGACAGGATCGTTAATTTTGTCTGTTGGTACTACTGTAGCATCTGCAATTGCAACAATAGATTTATCATCATACTTTACATCTTCTTTTAATTTTGAAAAAAACTTCATATAGCTTTCATTCCTTTTTGTATATAATCTTATTCAACTGCTTCATTATCTTTAAATAAGATAAATGCTACTACAAATGTTGCAATCATACCAGCAGCAGTTGCAATTACTGCATAAACGAAATTACTTATTGGACCACCTAAGAATGCTAATAATTGAGTAAAGGCTGGTCCTTCAGCAGGGAAAGCATAAATTCCTGCACCTGTTATACCACAAACTAAACCTGAAACAGCCTGTCCTATTATTAAAGCAATCATTGCAGATTTATATTTAGCAAAGAATCCAAATAATGATGGTTCAGAAACACCAGCTACAATTGCTGTAAATGAACTACTGAAAGCAGTACTCTTTAAGTTTTTATCTTTTGATTTAAATCCAATTGCAAGTGATAAAGCACCATGATTAAAATTATGAATTAAAGCACCTGGCATCATAATTGATTCTTTACCTACAGAAGATAATGTTTGAACGGCTAATGTTTCAATAATACTATGTGTTCCAGTAAATACTAAGAATGGTATTGCAGCTGCTAAAATAGCTGGAGCGAATGGTCCAAATGTATTATAAATGAAAGTAACAATCATACTAAAACCTATTCCTAAATAATCTCCAATTGGAGCAAAAAGCCAAAGAGTTAAAGGAATCATAATAACAACAGTAGCAAATGGTTCTAAAACAACTTTGATAGATTTTGGAGATTTAGCAGCAATAAATTTTTCTACATAGCACATTGCCCATACTGAAATAAACGCAGGTAATACACTTGATGAATAATTGACCGCACGTACAGGAATTCCTAAGAAATTTATTGAATCTCCTGAAGCAACTAATGCAAGAAAATCAGGATGTATTAAAACTGCTCCAAGGAAAGCTCCAAGCAATTGGTTACCACCATATTGTTTTGCACAATTAAATCCTACCATGATTGGTAAAAAGTAAAATGCTGAATTACATACTGCAACTAATAATTGATATGTGTTTGATTCAACGCTTAAAATACCAATCTCTGCTGCAATCAAATATAACCCCTGTAAAACCCCTGCACCAATTAAGACAGGAATACATGGCTGAACTGAACTAGAAATACCAGTAAAAAATGCCCAAATATAATCTTTGATTGATTTTTTATCTTTTTTAACTGTTTCTTCAGTTGATAATTCTTCTGAATGAAGATTTTCTCCAACAATAGCACTTACTACATCATAAATATCATATACTTCATTACCAGCAATAACTTGCACCTGATTGCCATTAACAACAGCATCAATAAATCCTAATTTTTTAATATTATCAATATTGACTTGACTCAAATTTTTAACTTTTAGACGAAGTCTACTCATACAATGATAACATTCAGTAATATTTTCCTTACCACCAATATTTTCAACTATTTTTTTTGCAAGCTCATTATAATCTTTACTCATAAACTCTCTTTTCCTTTACTATTATTTTGTTTAAACCTTTATATTATATTTATTTATAATAAGGGAAATTATCTATTTGAGAACCAGTGCTATTTAAACCATTGATTGGATTAACAATTTCTTCAAATCTAACTAATCTACCCATATCATCTAATGTAATTCTAACTAAATAATCCTGTTTGTAGTGTCCAACTTTTACACCATTTGCTCTCCAGCAGCCTGGTCCATGTGCTTTTAATTCCAAGAAATAAACATTTGGATCATCAGTTGGATAAAACTTACTTCTAGGATCTCTTGTCATCCAAGGACTACAAATTTTATTCCAGGCAAATAGGATAGGATCATTATCACCATCTGCTTCTTTTTCTTCAGGAGTAATTCCACCAACAAAGTATGCCTGTTTTTTATAATTTTCACTTAAAACTTCTTTTTTTCGATATTCGTCTCTTTCAACTCCTGATGCAAATTGATAAATATTAATTTGCCTTCTTTGATTAATCGCTTCTTTACTATCATCAATTTTTATATCAACTTTACCATGAGGAATTATTCCAAACATAGGATCATTATAATATGATTGAATATCTGGATCTTCTGGATTGATCAAGAATCCTTTATTATAATCATCAATATTTCCATTTTCATCAACAGGTAACTTTCTAACGTGAGTATGATATCTTTTACCAGCAGCTACAAGCCATGCCCAAGTATGAAATCTCCATGAAATGTATGAAATTTTTCCATTTCTAAATTCGATTCTCATAAAAAACTCTGTTTCTAATTCACCTTCATTTTCACCCCATAATACAATTCCTTTTTGATGTCCATTAATCCAAAATATATTTGTATCAGGTGTTGGATAAAAATTATCTATTTCTGCTTCCCATTTCTTAACAGTTCTATTAAGCCATTCAAAACATCTTTCCGCTTCCCAAGTATCATAATGATTTGGCATTCCTAAAGGAGCAGATGGAATATCCATAGTAAAATCATCAGCAAAGTATCTGCAAAATATTTGACCATTCCAAAATGGTGATTCTGCTACTAAGCGTGCAATTTTAGCATTTCTTTCTTTGTATAACATATTATTCCTCCATATATACATAGCATATATTTAATGGAACCCAGCCAATATGCCATTCAATATTATGCATTTCTTCTCTTCCTTCATTTGTATCATCACACATAAAAGTAATGTAATGTACAGAAGTTTCATCATCTAACATTTCTGGATAAACATAATCCCAATACAATCGACTTTCTTGAATAAATGCTCCATATTCAATTTCAGTATCTGTAGCAGTTTTACCAAGATTTTTAAGTTTTTTTAGAAAATCATCTTTTAATCTAGTAGGACATTTAATGGTACCTTTTAATTTATACATTGTATTATTCCTTTCCTTTTGTACTTTTATAAAAAGTGAAGCTTCTTTTGGATCCAATATCATTCTAATATTTCCGAATTTATTTGTCAATCGGTACATTTTTGAACAAAAACGAACATTTTTATTATTATTTTATAAATATTTAATGATTTTTTACTGTTTTA
>CAZWZD010000114.1:0-5677 GCA_964638235.1 uncultured Erysipelotrichales bacterium | reverse complement strand
GATTTACTTTAAAATCAAAACTATTAATTTTTGTTGAATGAATTTTTTTATCTTGTTTTAACTTAGTTAAGCGTTCAATCGCATCTCTTCTCAATTGATTTAAAATACTAACAGGTATCATAACTTCATCTTTATCAACATCGATGTTTTTCACTTGAAAACAAGTATTTCCTAGTTTAGATAACTGCTCTTTTATTCTGTTAAGGTTAGTTGGCTGATTCAATGCTTTTTCACATATATGATGAGAAATAATCTCAATTTCATCAGCCATACTTATTACTTTAAGTTTTAATGGCTGATTGATCAAAGCAGTTAATTGCATATTGACTTCTATCTTTATATTTTCATTGCAATATGTTTTTTGAAGTTTTTCGCAAAGTGTTTTATCAACTGTTTTTCTAACAGGACCTTTATTAACGAAATAATCAAACTCAATTTCAACAACATCATCTTTATCAGCTTTAGATATCAATTTTCCTTTTAAAAATATCTTATTGACTGGACGTCCTTTATCAATGCTTTCAAAAACAATACTATCACCTTGATATAATGATTGGATTAATTTTATAAGAACTCTCTTTTTCTTTCTATTATATCCAATAACCTTTCCTATAATAATTCCCTTATTTCCTGAATAATCACCTTTTAAAAGATTTAAATCATTAAATAAATAACCAGAGGTATAATCTCGGTTAAACATTTGTTTCATTTCATTGATTTCTAAACTTAGATCTTCTTTTTTACAATCATAATAATCATCAATAGCTTTTCTATAAGCTTTTACAACAGCAGCTACATATTCAGGTTTTTTCATTCTGCCTTCAATTTTAAAAGAATCAACTCCGGCTTCAATAAGTTGGTCGATATTATCTATTGTGCATAAATCTTTAGGAGATAACAAAAACTTAGAATCAGAAGATAATACTTTATCATTCTCTTTAAGCTTATATTCTAACCTGCAAGGTTGAGCACATTCTCCCCTATTACCACTTCTTTTACCAATCATACTGCTCATTAAGCATTGCCCAGAATAACAGATGCACAAAGCTCCATGAATAAAGACTTCTAATTGAATATTTGTATATTTTTTTATTTCTTTAATTTCTTCAAGAGTATTTTCTCTTGCTAAAACAACTCTAGTAGCACCAGCATTTTTAAAATAATCAGCAGAATATTTATTCATAACTGATGCTTGTGTGCTCATATGTATTTCAAAATCATCATATCGCTTTTTTACAAGCTGAAATAAACCTAAATCTTGAATGATTAAAGCATCTATTTGAATCTGATATAAAAAATCAAGATATTCAATAAGTTCATCGAATTCCTCATCTTTATACAATATATTAACAGTTACATAAACTTTAACATTTCTTAAATGAGCATAATGAACTGCCCAAATCATATCATCTTTATCAAAATTTTTAGCAAATGCTCTCGCACTAAAAGAATTTCCTCCAATATAAACTGCATTAGCTCCATTTTGGATAGCAGCTTTAAACGCCTCTCTATCACCCGCAGGAGCCAATAATTCAACTTTATTCATTAGATTGATTTTACTAGTTCTAAACACATTAAAGCACTATTTTCACTAGCTTTCTTTAAATATTCATCAAATTGTATAGAACTATCTCCTTTGTTAGATACATCACTTAAACTGCGAGTTATTATAAATCTCTTTTGAAAAACATAACATACTTGAGCAATTGATGCAGCTTCCATTTCACAGCACATTGCATCTGGAAAGTTATTCTTTATATTAGCAACCTGCTCTTCTTTGCATATAAATTGATCGCCTGAAGTAATTAATCCCGTATACGATGGAATATGATTATTTTTAAGAATATTAAGAACTTTATTTAAAAGCTCATTATCAGCTTCATAAAAAGTAGGTAAACCAGGAATTTGTCCAATTTCTCTGCCAAAACCAGTTACATCAACATCATGATGAACTACCTTTGTAGAAATCACTATATCACCCACATTTTGATCTAATTTCAATCCACCAGCTGATCCAATATTAATAACAAAATCAATATCATAATTTAAAAACAAAAGCGTAGCAGAAATAGTAGCATTGACTTTTCCAATACCACCTTGTACTAAAACAATATCTTTATCAGCCATTTTTCCAACATTATATTGATAATTCTGCTTTATATCAACATGGTCAATACGCATTAATTTTTTTAAAGCATTAACTTCTTCTTCCATTGCACCTATAATACCAATCATTTTCTATCTCCTTTATAACAAACAAAAATAATACGTTCACATTTTTTATTAAAATCACCAAAATCACTATACAATTCAATATTAGAAAAACCAACTTTTCTTAACAGATCAATATAAACCTGTTCATCATATGTTTTTTGATAGTGATTTTCTTCCACATATTCATTGTTTTCTTTATCTTCTATTTTAATAAAATGATGTACAAATCCAGATTCTATTAAATCAACTTTCCAATAAAACGAAAAATCATCATCACTTTCTTCTTCTAGATAATCATTTAAAATAATATCAGTTTTATATAAACTATCAATATCAAAAATAAAATAGCCAAATTCATTTAATGAATTATAAACATTATAAAATGTCTTATAAACACTATCCAAATCCAAAATATAATTAATAGAATCACATAAGCATAAAATAAGATCAACACCCTGACTAACTTCAAAATCAGTCATATCAACTCTTTTTAACATCAAAGAAACATTTTCACTTATAGCCTTTAAACGTGCTACTTCTAGCATATCATCAGATAAATCAGTAGCATAGACTAGCTTATTCTTTTTAGAAAGTCGAATAGCTATTTCACCAGTTCCACATCCTAATTCTAAAACATTATTAAAATCTGCATGACTAAATATAAATTCTTCATAATCATCATAAAAACGCTCATCCATCAACGAATCATAATAATAAGCAAAATTTTCATAACTCATGATAAATATCCTTTAATATCAATATGAGGCATATCACCCCATAATTTCTCTAAATTATAATTAATTCTTTCATTTTTATCAAAAATATGTACAATAACATCTCCAACATCAATTAAAATCCATTTAGATTCCTTAGAACCTTCAATCCTTTTAATATCAAAACCATTTTTATCACATTCTTCTCTAATGTTTTCTTTTATAGCCTGCATTAATCTTTCATTACTTGCACTACAAATTACAAATGTATCAAACATAGGAGAAGACATTCTCATATCAATTGCAGTAATTTCATTAGCTAACTTATCATCCATAGCTTTTACAATACATTCTAATTTATCCATTATTATCTCCCTTAACAAATTTATTATAAACATCAAAAAAACAAGGATCTATCTGTCTGCCTTTCTTTAAAGAAAATTCATAAAAAGATACTAAAGAAGCTTTAAAACCCTCACGAACATCTTTTTTACACAACTCTATATCCTTTGATGAATCATAACCCCTCAATGGATCCAACTTATCAGCTACATACAAACACATTCCTAATTCACTAATTGAAGGACTTGCAGTTGTATGATCTTCAATTGCTTTTAAGATTTCTCTATCATTAACAAAAAATTCATGTTCACTTACATAAGAAGATAGCCATTGATGCCAAACAGCTTCTGGTTTATCTATGTATTCATTATAGTATTTCTTCATCAATTCCTTAGCTTTTTTATGTTCCATTTCTTTAGCAACATCATGCAGCATACCAGCTATATAAGCCTTTTTACCATCAATACCATTACAAACAGCGATTTCTCTAGCAAGATTTGCGACACTTAAAGTATGATCATATCTTTTTTTCTTCATTCTATCTTTAATCATTGTTTCTAAATACAATCCATTTTCAGCAATATATTTAGCTACATCTTCATCAACTAAAAACATATTTCCTACTCTTACTTCACTGCTGCTAGCACTGATAGCAGCATGTTTTAATTTCAAAAAATGATATTTCTCTATATTCTTGCTTTTTTCTTTATAGCCGCCTCTATCAAAATAAACCAATTGAACAAGATGGCTAATCTTTTTTGGCTTTTTCCATAATTCAAATTTTTCAGTCTGATCCATTCCCATAAAGTAAAAATATTGATTATCAGGATTATGACTTGTTAAATATTTCAATGTATCAACAGTATAATTTTTCTCTTCATGATGATTGATCTCATAAAGTTCAATATCTACTTTTTTTTCAGTATGTATTTTATCAATAGCAAGACGAAGCATTTTGATACGATCTTCATCACTAGCATGTACTTTATCTTTCCAAGGATTCATACCTGTAGGAATAAAATAAAATTCATCTAATTCAAATTGTCTAATCGCTTCTTCAACAATACTCATGTGACCTTTATGAATGGGATCAAAACTTCCACCTAATAAACCAACTTTCATTATATACGATACAACTCCTTATCACTTTTTCTATACAAGACAATCGTGTGTCCAATAATTTGAACAACATCAGCTTTTGTATGCATAGTAATTTCTAGTGCTGCCTGCTTTGTTGTCAATGGACAAGTATCTAACAGTTTCACTTTAATTAATTCTTGAGATTCTAACGCTTCATCAATACCCTCAATTTGTTTTGAATGAACACCATCTTTACCAATTTGAAAAATAGCATGAAGATGATGAGCTTCACTTCTTAAATATTTCTTTTGTTTACTAGATAACATATATTTTAAATAAGAGCTTCTCTTTTTAATACCAATACACCTTTTGGAGCAAAAACTCTTACTTTACCTCCTTTTCCACTTAATTTTATAAAACCTAAACCTGAAATAAATATATCGCATTTTTCCTTAATAGAAAATTCATATTTTTGCATATCATTAATATCTTTAATCCCATCAACCTCTATTTTTAAAGTCTTATGTCGATTATAAAGCTGATCAGCATTAATTGTTTTAGTACGATGAATCTGCAGATATCTTGAAAAATAAAAAGTCATACTCTCTACATCACCTTCTATATAATCAATTCTTGCAAGTCCTGACATATAGATGCTTTGATCAGGATTTAATTGGAATGTCAAAGGTTTCATTTCTGATTTAGGTACAATAATCTTTAAATCTTCATCTTTAACATAATGAGTCATTTGATGATCATTAACAATACCTGGAGTATCATATAAGAAACTATTATTATCTAAAGGAATAGATATAAAGTCCAATGTTGTACCAGGAAATTCACTAACTGTAATTAAAGATTCATCATTGACATTTGCATAGTGCTTTAATAAAGCATTAATAAATGTAGATTTTCCTACATTTGTAACTCCTACAACATAAACATCTCTGCCCTTACGATAAGTATCAATATTTTCATATATCTCATCAAAATTTAATTTCTTTATCCCACTTGTAATTTTTACATCAACAGGTTTTATACCATCTTTTCTTAACTGTCTTCTGACATAATGTTCCAGTTTAACATCCTTTAAAGATTTTGGTAAAACATCTCTTTTATTTGCAAGCACATAAACATCATTTCCACCAATATGGCGAATTAATCCTTGAATTTGACTACCTTCAAAATCAAATAGATCTATAATATAGATAATTAAACAATCTTTATTTCCAATAGTTTGTAATATTTTTAGATAATCATCTTTAGTTAGATTTGTTTTATTTAATTGATGATAATGTCTTAATTTAAAACATCTTTGACAAAGTATT
>CAZWZD010000113.1:0-5686 GCA_964638235.1 uncultured Erysipelotrichales bacterium | reverse complement strand
AATGAATATTGTGTTTTTGCAACACAAATTGGTAAATTTCCCAATCCCTGAGCTTCATACTTTTTCATCTTATTTTTTGCTTTTTTATTGAATGTCACATCATCAGCACCGTATATTTCTCTAGCAATGACTTTAATCTTTTCTTCAATAGATTGATCTAAATCATATAGAGGATGATAATGACTCTCTGTTGTTTCCAATACTTCTAATAACTTATTAGCTAATTCAATTCCTCCATCAGCACCTTTTTCCCAGACTTTAGATATAGCAACATCTACACCTTTTTTGATACAAATTTCATTTAATAATTGCAATTCAGCATCAGTATCTGTAGGAAATGCATTAATAGCAACAACACTAGGTAAACCATATTTCTGAATATTCTCAATATGTTTTTCAAGATTTGCAATACCTTTTCTTAAAGCTTCCAAATTTTCTTGTGATAGATCCTTTTTAGATACACCGCCATGCATCTTTAATGCACGCACAGTTGCAACGATAACAACTGCATCTGGTTTTAATCCAGCTTGTCTGCATTTAATATCTAAAAACTTCTCAGCACCTAAATCAGCTCCAAAACCAGCTTCTGTAATTGCATAATCTCCTAATTTCATTGCAAGTTCTGTTGCCATAACGCTGTTGCATCCATGAGCAATATTAGCGAATGGTCCACCATGTACAAATACAGGTGTATGATCCAATGTTTGTACTAAATTAGGTTTAATAGCATCTTTTAATAATAATGTTACTGCACCAGTTGCTTCAATATCATCAACTGTTACAGGCTCACCATCATAGTTATAAGCAACAATCATTCTGCCAGCTCTTTGTTTTAAATCTTCTAAAGAAGTAGCAAGGCACAAAATAGCCATAACTTCACTTGCTACAGTAATATCAAATCCATCTTCTCTAGGTACACCATTAACTTTACCACCTAATCCACATACAGTGTGTCTTAAAGCACGATCGTTTAAATCAACAACTCTTTTCCAAACAATCTGTCTTGTATCAATATTTAATGGATTTCCCTGATGAATAGAATTATCAAGCATTGCTGCAATTAAGTTATTTGCAGTAGTAATTGCATGAATATCACCAGTAAAATGTAAATTGATATCTTCCATTGGAACAACTTGAGCATAACCACCACCAGCAGCACCACCTTTGATACCAAAACAAGGTCCTAAGCTAGGTTCTCTCATTGCAACCACTGATTTCTTTCCCAGCTTATTTAAAGCTTGAGATAATCCAATCATAGTTGTTGTCTTTCCTTCTCCTGCAGGAGTTGGATTAATAGCTGTCACTAAAACTAATTTACCATTTTCTTGCTTCTTTAATTTAGAAATGGCTTCTAATGAAATTTTAGCTTTATATTTACCATATAACTCTAAATCATCTTCATCTAATCCTAATTTTTCAGCAATTTCCTTAATTGGTTTCATTTTTGCACTTTGTGCAATTTCTACATCTGTAAGCATCATTTTCCTCCTTGAAATAAATTAGCATCACTAGACTTTTACACCTCTTTTATACCATATTTTTATATATTTCGTCCATACAAAAATAGAATTAATAAAATAAAAATAAAAAAGAGCAAACTCAAGCCTAGACACTTTGCCCAGACGGTCGACTCTCTACCATTATACTCCATGTGGTCCATTCCACTTCCGTCAGTTGTATAACCACCCATATAATAACAATTATAAACAAATATTTCAATCATTTTTCTAGTTTTTTGATTAAAAAAGAGCATTATCAATAATGCTCTCTAATCATCACAATCGCTAGGATAGATATGATCGCCATAAAAATCAAAATAACATTTATCAGCCTTTTCAATCATATATGCTTCAAATGGAAATCTACTTAATTCATCAGCCATATCTTCTACTCTAACAATCAATTCTTTACTATTATCCAATACAAATCTAATTCTTGTTTCATCTGCATTTAATGGAGAATAAATAATATCGCTTGTTTGATTTTTGATTAAACTAGGAACTTTTGCATATTCTTTCGCAAATGTTTGTAAGAACTCTAAACTATCAAAATTAGAAAGTTTTGGACATGACTTTAATTTTTCTTTTATGCTATCATCATCAGTTTCTACAACACTTCCTAATTCATCTAATACATATGTTTTTTCATCAATAACACAGTATGCAACTTGCTGCGACTCCTCTATTTCTATTGTTACATCACCAAATACATTATATGAAACACTTGCTTTTTTGATTAAGGGCAATGCTTTAATTTTTTCTTCAGTTTTATCCTTGTTAATAAATATGTAAATTGTTTTTGTATCAATATTGCTGCTAGTTATAATAGTATCAGAACTAACATCACTATTTCCAACAACCTTGATAGTTTTCACTTTAGATAAATCACTAAAAAAGTATCCACATATAATTGAAAGTAATAATATAATAATTAATATTTTAACTTGTTTTTTTAATTTTCTTTTTTTATTTTTTCTTTTATATTTTCTATTAATTTTTTTAACTGGGTTTCTGTTATATTCATTAATATCTATTTTATCCATAATACCACCTACTCCCAATTAACAAGAATAACCTCTTTAGTAAGTTCAATCTTAAATTTATTAAAAACTGTTTTTTCTACTAATAAGATTAAATCTAATATATCTTTAGCACTTGCATATCCATTATTAACTATAAAGTTAGAATGCTTTAAAGAAACTTGAGCACCTCCAATCTCATAGCCTCTTAAGCCACATTCATCGATATATTTCCATGCTCCTTTTTCATCAGGATTTCTAAATACACTTCCTGCACTTGGTAAATTCCATGGTTGAGTGGACATTCTTTTTTCTTTTCTTTTATCTAAAACAGCCATTATTTCTTTTGGATCTTTTGAATTCATAATAAAGGTTGCTTCTAATAACACCCATTCTTTATGATTTTGAAGTACTGAGTGCCTATATCCAAAATTCATTTGTTCTTTATTTAAAGTGATGATTTCACCTTTGCTGTTTAAAACTAATGCTTCTTTAAAAATATCAGCAATGCAATATTTATAAGCACCAGCATTCATATAAACACCACCACCAACGCTTCCAGGTATTCCTCCTGCAAACTCAAAACCAGACAATCCTACTTTTGCACATTGATAAGCAAGCTGAATTAAATTAACTCCAGATTGTGCTTTGACTTCTATTCCATTGATAGATATAGAATTAAGTCCTTCTAATGAAACAATAACTCCTTCATATTCTTTATCAGAAAATAATAAGTCTGATCCTTTTCCTATAATCATATGTTTTACATTGTTTTCTCTTAAGTAATTCATTATTTTTAATAATGAATCAATATTATTAACTTGAACAAATACTCTAGCTGGTCCACCAACTTTATAAGTTGTGTGTTTATACATCGGTTCATTTTCTAAAATTTTGCCAGCATCTAAATCTACTAAATCATATATTACTTTATTAAAGTCCATATTTATTTCCTTTCACATAAATCTAATATAAGCTCATACATATCTTTACAAGCATTAGGTTTTCCTAAACTTAATGCATTTGTTTTTAATACATCTCTTCTTAAAGGATTATTCATTAATTCATTAACTGTTTCTAAAAAACTATTGACATTTAAATCTTTTTCTAATAATAAATGAGCGGCTTGTTTATCGCTTAATTCTCTAGCATTATATTCCTGATGATTTGCGACAACATAAGGGCTTGGAATAACAATAGCAGCAGCTCCAATCGCAGTAATTTCAGCAAGAGTTGTTGCTCCTGCACGAGATACAACTAAATCTGCACTTGATAAAACACTAGGCATATCTTCAATATATGGTAATACATGTATTGAAGGATTAACATCTTTCATTTCTGCTTTGATAGCTTCAAAATGAGTTTGTCCAGTCGTAAATAATACTTCTGTATCTTGAACATTGAATTTCTTTAAAGCGTCTTTCATAATATCATTAACAGAAGCAGATCCTAAACTTCCCATAACAATGACTAAAACTTTTTTGTTTTTATCAATACCATATATATCATGAACATCTCTTAAAGATTGTTCACTTACAACACTAGCTCTTGGATTTCCTAATAAATAAGTTTTCTCTTTTGGAAATTCATTATATGCTTTTTCATAACAGCAGACAATCTTATCAACTCTTTTTATCAATATTTTATTTGTTAATCCAATAATTGAATTCTGCTCATGAATAACTGTTTTTATTCCCATTTGACTAGCAGCTAGTACAATACTTGCACTTGGATATCCACCAAATCCAATAACAATATCAGGTTTAAATTTCTTTATTATTTTTCTTGAATGAGCTAATGATTTTACAAAAATCATAGCATTTTTTGCTTTCTGCAATGGATTTCCTACAAATCCTTTAACATACAAACCTTCATAATCGTATCCTCTTTCAGGCACTACTTTTGATTCTAATCGATCAGTTGTTCCAACAAATAAAAATTGAGCATCTTTATCCTTTTTTTCTATATATTCAACTAATGCAAGAGCAGGATATAAATGTCCTCCTGTTCCACCAGCACTTACTATAACTCTCATATCTACACTCCTAATACTTTGATATATTTATCATAATTCCTATACTTATTAATGTTATTGTTAAACTTGTTCCTCCATAGCTCATTAATGGCAATGTTACACCAGTTACTGGAAACAATCCAACAACAACTCCTAAATTAATCAATGATTGTATTGCAATCATTGATATAATACCTAACATTAAAAAACAGCCAAATAAATCTTTTGTATTCTTACATATCTTTAGTACCGTTCTAAAGAGTATGTAATATAATAATATCACAAAACTTGCTCCAATAAAACCAGTTTCTTCAGCAACTATCGCAAAAATAAAGTCTGTTTGTGGTTCTGGCAAATAAAAGTGTTTTTGTATGCTTTTATCAAAACCAACTCCTAATAACCCTCCAGGACCAATTGCATATAAAGATTGAATCGATTGAAAGCCACTTCCTAATGGATCTTTAAAAGGATCTAAGAAGGATAAAATACGTTCCATACGATATGGAGCAGATATAATCATTAATACTATACCAATTACTCCAAAAATTGCAAGAATAATAAAGTAGAAAAATGGAAATGGTGTCGCAATAATCATAACAATTATGCTACATACCATGACAACTCCACTACCGAAGTCAGGTTGAAGCATGATTAAAAGAAATCCAAATCCTACTAAAAACAATAATTTTATAGTATATTTTAATTTTTTCATACGGTGATAATTTTTTTCTATATAGTTAGCAGCATAGATAATCATACCTATTTTGAAGATTTCACTGGGTTGCAAAGCAAACACACCTAAATTAAACCAGCTTCTGCTTCCACCTCTTACAACACCGAGTCCTGGTATTAAAACAAGTATAAGTAAAACATAACAGAGTATGAGTATTTTTAAATGATGTTTTTGATATATATGATAATCTATTTTAGATGTAACAAACATTCCTATTAAACCTATAATTGCAAATAAAAATTGTCTTTTAATAAAGTAAAGCGAATCATTAAACTTATATTGTGCCCAAATGTGAGATGCACTATATACACTTATTAATCCAATGATAACTATTATAAGTGTATTGATAGTTATTTTTTTTGCATTCATTTTTTCACCTCACTAATCATATGTTAAAAAAAGAAAAATAAAACAAAAAAGT
>CAZWZD010000112.1:0-5697 GCA_964638235.1 uncultured Erysipelotrichales bacterium | reverse complement strand
CTAGTTTTTCTTTATCACAAGATGCATGTTCATACAATTCATACATCATTGATACAGGTACAAAATCATCATCTTCTCCATGAATAAATAAAATAGGTATTTTAGATTTTTCTACCTGTTTAATACAAGATGCTTCTTTTAAATTATATCCCGTTCTTAAATAAGTAATAAAAGTTGTTGTATACAATAAAATATATTTCATTTGACCATACTCTTCTATTTGAGTAGAAAAAATATCCCATACTGATGTATATCCACAATCTTCAATAACTGCTTTTACATGTTCTGGATTTTCTCCTGCTACATTCATAACAGTAGCACCGCCCATTGATTCACCATATAAAACAATCTCAGCTTGTAAATCTATACTAACAATATAATCTATCCACTCTAAAATATCTAATCTATCACTCCAACCCATTCCAACATATTTACCTTCACTCAATCCATGTCCTCTTAAATCAACAACTAATAAATTATATTTTTTCTTCATAAACCATTTTATTGGATTTATTAAAGTAGATGCACTTCCCATATATCCATGAACCATAATAACATAAACATGATTTTCACCTTTTATATAATAACTATTTAATTTAATATTCTCCTTATTAACTAATGATATTTTCTGACTATTTTCATCTAACCATTGCTGATTCTCTTGAGTTTTCCTTGTTTCAACACTTATTTTATCAGTAATATTATCCTCCTGATTAACATTCAACGTATAATCAAATAAATAATTGCCAATATATATTGAAAAACAAATTATAAACAATGCTGTAATTACAATTAAGATAATCAGATATTTAAAAAATTTCTTCATTTTATCACCCATCTTCATTATTGATTTCATTTTGTCATATAGTATAATAAAAGAAAAGGAGGAAAAAATATGGCATTTCGTGAAATAGATATTAAAGAATTAGATATAAATCCATTTACTGCTATTGGTAAAAATTGGATGCTTGTTAGTGCTGGTAATGAACAAAAAGCTAACACAATGACTGCTTCTTGGGGTGGAGTTGGTGTTCTTTGGGGTGAAAATGTTGTAACTGCATATATTCGACCTCAGCGTTATACAAAAGAATTTATTGATCAGCAGAATTGTTTTTCTTTAACATTTTTCAATGGATATAAAAAAGAATTAAGTGTTTTAGGTCAAGTTTCTGGTAGAGATACTGATAAAATCAAAGATGTAAACTTCCATTTAACATATTTAGATGGAGTTCCTACTTTCAAAGAAGGTCAATTAGTTTTCATAGTTGAAAAATTATATGAAGATACTATTAAACCAGAACTTTTAAAAAAAGACTTTATTAATCAAAAATGGTATCCAGAAAAAGACTATCATACAATGTATATAGCTAAAATCAAAAAAGTTTATATCAATGATTAGAAAAGGCAAATCTGCCTTTTTTGTTTAAATATTATTTTTTTACCCATAATAATATAGGTGATAAAATTGATATTAGAAACTTTTATATTAGCAATTATATCTTTAGTAGTGTTATTTATAATAACAAAATTATTAGGCTACAGACAAATAAGCCAATTAAATATGTATGATTACATCATAGGAATAACAATAGGAAGCATAGCCAGTGAAATGGTCGTATTAGAAGATTTTAACAAAATTTCCAGACCATTAACGGGTATGATTGTATATGCTGTATTTACAATCATTCTATCCTTTCTTTCCCGTTCTAATTTAACCTTAAGACATTTCATTGAAGGTAATCCTATAACATTATATGAAAATGATAAAATTATTAATGAAGCATTAAAAAAATCCAAAATAGATGTCAATGAACTTTTAATGCAATTAAGAATTCAAGGGTATTTCGATTTAACTCAAATACAAAAAATCATTTTAGAAACAAATGGAAATATTTCCATATTTCCAAAATCAAAATATCGTCCAGCCATATTAAATGACTTATCCACTAAACCCATTAAAGAATATCCATTAATATCACTTATTATTAATGGACAGTTATTAAAAGATCAATTAAAATACACTCAAATCAATGAAGAATGGCTAAAAAGCCAATTAAAAACTCAAGGATATAACCATTACAATGAAATCCTTTTAGCATTAATAGACAACAATAACAATATTACATTTTATCCTAAATAAAGATTCAATATTCATATTTTTTAAATATATTTAACCACAGATACAATAATAAACAATAATCCAGGAATAATAATAAAGCATTTCAGTAACTCACCATTACATATTTTAAACTCATCCTTTTTTCTTATAAGTTCAAACGACATAGCAAAAAAAGGTATAGTAAACCAATAATAAGGATTTCCATATACCTCGTCCATCCCAATTCCAATCATAATCAGCAATATTGCTATATAGTTGTAAACTTTTTCACTCATAATATCACTTCCTGAAAGCATTATAAAAGAAAAATATGGAATTCTATTGAATTTCCATATTTTTTCTTTCTATTCTTTCAACAATAAATTTTTTAAATAATTCATAGATAATAGAGAACACTGGTAAACCAAAAATCATTCCAACAATGCCAAATAATCCTCCTCCAATAGTAATCGCAAATAATACCCATAAAGCAGATAATCCAACTGAACTTCCCACTACATGAGGATAAATTAAATTAGATTCAAATTGCTGTAATAATGAACTAAAAATAATAAACACAACAGCTTTAACAGGCGAAACAAACAGAATTAATAAACCAGAAATAGCTGCTCCTATCCATGGTCCAAAATATGGAATAATATTAGTAACTCCTATAACCACTGCAGCAATTGATGCATAAGGAATATCCAACAATTTACAGCCAATAAAACACAATACTCCAATAATAACAGATTCAGTTATCTGTCCAGCAAAAAACTGCTGAAATGTTGACAATATCAAAGAAGCAACATCTTTAATATAAAGATAATGTTTTTCATTAAACAATGCATAAACAACTCTATCTGATTGACATGCTAATCTTTCTTTATCAAAACAAATATAAACAGCTATCACCACACCCATCACCATATTAGCAATACCACTTGTTAAAGATGATATAAAATTAATAAGTGATGGTGCTAATGTAGATATATATGCTAATAAATCATTTTCAGCTGTTTCTATATTACTCATTGCACTTTGATCTATTCCAATGATTGAAATTAGATATTTAACATACTCTTCTGATTGTTTCATCATCAAAGGTAAATTTTCAGCTAACGATACTAAATTATTAATAATCTGTGGCAAAACAATAATAGATAAAACAGCTATTATCAAAAATACAAAAATAATTGATAAAATATTTGCAGTTATTCTTCTTTGCTTTTTATTTTTCATTCTTAGTTTACTTTCTATAAACTTTGCTGGTAAATGAAAGATAAAAGCAAAAACTATTCCATATATAAATGGTGATAAAATGCCTATGAAGTGTCCTATTATCTTAAGAATAGTCTGCAAATAAACTATAGTCAATATTGATAAAGCTGCATAAGTGATAATTAAAAAAATAATTTTCACATTAACATTTTTTATTTTTTCAGTTAATATACTCATCTCATCTATTAATCTCCTACTCCAAAATCAGTTGGTATTCCTAAATAATCATATCTTGAATCTTCTTTTAAATAAGAAAATTCTTTATCAAACCATTCAACTAATTCATCATCTCTTTTAATTGATGTTGAATTATTTCTATAGATGTTTATTGTACCATAATTAAAATTATTTAAAAGTATTTCGATATCTTTTTTTATCATATCTTTACTTTGTCCTTTAATTCCTACCATCAAACATGGAGAATCAAAATCCTCTAGTATTTCTTCAATGCTTTCAAAATGAACATTCTTATTAAGAACTTCATTTCTCATATAATCATCAAATGTTTCAATACCAGTTTTAACAATTATCTCTATATTTAATTTTTCTCTTAACTTCCTAATTTTATTTTTATAAAGATAATGTGCTTCTATATATAATCTATGTATCTTTTTTTCTTTTATGATACGATATATTCTTTCTAAAGTCATTTGAGGAAGTTCAAAAAAACTTCCTGAATTAATAACTTCCAATACACCATATTCACCTGTAATGCGATCTAAAGCTTCATCATTTATCTTCGTATTATTAACTTGATTAATATCATTATCCTCAATATAATCACAAAAAGAACATTTACCCCATACACAAGGTCTTGCTTTAAGCAATACAATTTCTCTTTTATCTTTTTCTAAAATTTGACTATATCTTTCCATTCTTACTCCTCAATATATTCCATAAATTTAGGATTTTTCTCTAATCTTTTATATATAACAGTTCCTAAAAACAACACAATAGCTTCTCCAATAAATACATAAAATGCATTAATAAAATATGGAATATGATAAACAATAGACAATTCTGCTCCTACTATTAAACCAGTTGCTATTGAACCAATTAATGCAGATACATAAATATTACTTACCTTATTCATAAAATAACAAACTACAAGAGTACTGCAAGTTCCTACTACCATATCAATAACTCCTAATGGCGAAGGAATATTTGCAATTAAACAGCCTATTGCTAATCCTGGTATTAGCTTTTTATTATAAAAAGCTAATAAAACAATAACCTCTGATAATCTTAACTGCACTTCACTATAAGCAATTGGTGCAATCATCACTGTAAACGCTGCATAAACAGCAGCTACTATCGCATTTAAAGCAATAGTATAAACTAAACTTTTTCTTTTCATTTTTCTTTTCCTCCAAAATAACAGTTTGAAGCCAGATAAAGAAAAAAGTGGCGAGCCACTTTCCTTATCCTGAGTTTTTTATCCTGGGTGTGCTCCTTAACCAGCTAGAATTAGTCTATTATATATTTAATATAATGTCAATACTACTTTTCATATTCGTTAATACAATCTTGAATTCTAGATTGTACAATTCCTGCAATCTCAACACTGCTTAAATCCTTATAATCTTCATAATAAAGTGGCTTTAAATAATGTATTTGAGTATTTACAGCTTTAATAGAATTATCATCAAAAACCTTATAACAATCAATCATTGCTACTGGAACAATAGGTTTTTTAGCATCTATTCCAGCCTTAAAACTGCCTCCTTTAAATTCAAGCATTTTATTTTGCTGTTTACATCTTGTTCCTTCAGGAAATATAACATAGTTTATTCCTTCTTTTAACTCTTTAGTAACTTGCTTAATAACTTTCATTGAAGCTCTCAAATTACTTCTATCCATAGGTAAATATCCTAACATCTTAATTATATCTTTAATAACAATAGTATTCGTCAGCTCCTGTTTAAGCACAGCACGATACGGAGTCTTATGAGTACAAAACAAAATAATCGGATCAAATAATCCCTGATGATTTGGAGTGATCAAATATCCCTGTTCTTTAGGTAAGTTTTCTAATCCATAACATTCATAATGAATTTTTCCTTTTTTAACAACCATATCAGCAATACTAACAATAAAATTATACTTTTCTTCTAACGATGCTTCATTTCCCTCTTTATTATACTTTCTAATCTTTAATAACCATCCTGGTATACGATATAATAACTTTATAACTAACAATATAATTCTTTTCATAATTTACTTCCCGTATTTCTGCAATTCAAATGTTTCAAATGGTATTTTTTCAATAAGTTTAAAACCATAACCACAGCAAAAGCAATTAAAATCCATGCCCACAA
>CAZWZD010000111.1:0-5699 GCA_964638235.1 uncultured Erysipelotrichales bacterium | reverse complement strand
TCTTTGTGAGCAGTAACAAATAAATATCCATCTTTCAATTCCATCTTAATGTCTTCTTTTTTAAATCCTGGAAGTTCCATATTGAATAAATAATTACCATCACTTTCACTAATATCAGTACGCATAATATCAACATTAGAATAATTCATGAATGAATCATGGAATAAGTCATCAAAAACATCATTAAATGTAGGTAGAAATTTCATAAAACATCGCCTCTTTCTTTAAAATATTCTTACTATAAATTCTCAGTATCATACGCTGGGAAATGAAATTAAACTACCTGTTAAGGATGCCTTCCTTAACTACAACTATATTATAGCACATTTTTTAGCACTGTCAAGTGGAAAGTGCTAAAAATTACAAAAAATCAATGTAATAAATATATACAAAGTTCATTCAGCATTTTAATATTTAACTATTTTAGAAAAAAGT
Source organism: uncultured Erysipelotrichales bacterium (assembly GCA_964638235.1). Taxonomy (GTDB): domain Bacteria; phylum Bacillota_I; class Bacilli_A; order Erysipelotrichales; family Coprobacillaceae; genus MGBC113645. The sequence goes on along the minus strand of CAZWZD010000111.1, from coordinate 5,264 downwards.
AGATATTGATAAATCAATTATTAAAAAAATATAAAATTCTTTGAAAATATACAAATATCTTATATAATATTTACAATAGATTTGTTTTAAATGATTATTATTCTAATGTTTAAAGCGTTTTTGTAGTGGGAAATGCAAAAAAGTTGTTTGAGAATATCAGATTTAAAAATCATCGATTATATGATAAAGTGAGTAGGGGAAAGATATGGAAAAGGATTTAACGAATGGTAGTACATTAAAATTGATTATTACTTTTTGTTTACCGTTAATCGGAGGAGCAATATTTCAACAATTATATAATGTTGTTGATACAATGATTGTAGGCAGATTTGTTGGAGTAAATGCACTAGCTGCAGTTGGATCTACAGGGTCATTAAATTTTTTAGTTATTGGATTTGCATTAGGATTAACTGCTGGATTTGGAATACCTATTGCTCAAGCCTTTGGTGCAAGAAATAATAAATTAGTTTTAAATACAATTGTCAATGCTGTTTATTTATGTATTTTATTTGCAATTATAATGACGTTGTTAATGCATTTATGTACGTATAGTCTATTAAAAATTATGCAAACACCTAGTGATATTATGGAAGATTCATTTCATTATATTATTATTATATTTTATGGATTGACATGTACACTCGCATATAATATGCTAGCAAGTATTTTAAGAGCTTTAGGAGATAGCAAAACACCTTTAATTTTTTTAATTATTTCATCTGTATTAAATGTAGGATTAGACTTATTTATGATTATTAATTTAAAAATGGGAGTTCAAGGTGCTGCCTTTGCGACTATTATATCTCAAGGAATATCGGCAGTTCTCTGCTTATTTTATATGTATTATAAATATCCTTCTTTAAGATTTGATAGCAATGCAAGAAAATTTAATCTATCTGTTGCTCTCAATTTATTAAAAATTGCAGTACCAATGGCTTTACAATATTCTATTACTGCAGTAGGAACTGTTATATTACAAACTGCTGTCAATTCATTAGGTTCAGCCAAAGTTGCAGCCATTGCTGCTGGACAAAAATTACAGATGTTCTTCACTCAGCCAATGGATATGATGGGACAGACGATGGCTACGTTCTGTGGACAAAATTTAGGAGCGAAGAAGTATAATCGTATATATAAGGGTATTAAGGAATCATTGATTATGGTTGTAATATATGGTCTATTGGCATTAATATTTATGTATTTCTTTGGAAAATATTTAGCACTGTTATTTGTTGATAGTAGTGAAACTGCAATCATATCAGATACTCAAAAGTTCTTAGTTATAAATAGTATATTCTATTTTGTTTTAGGTATATTATTTGTAACTAGAAATATTATACAAGGATTAGGAAAATCAGTTATTACAATGCTGGCAGGTGCATCTGAATTAATAGCAAGATCAGTAGTTGCTTTAATATTAGTACATTCTTATGGTTTCAATGCTATTCTTTCAGCTAACCCAATTGCTTGGCTTGCTGCTGATATTATCTTAATTCCAACTTTAATAATTATAATAAAAAGTATGAAGAAGGAGGAAAATATAAATGAACAACTTGCAACTAAGTAAATACTTATCTTATTTGTTAAGACATAATCCTGAAAAACTATCATTAGATATGGATATTCATGGATATGTTAATGTAGAACAACTTATAAACAATATTAATGAAGAAAAAAAATATACAATAAATAAACAAATCTTAGATGATATAGTTATGGAAGATGATAAGAAAAGATATAAATATTCTCAAGATGGTTTATCTATAAAAGCTTGTCAAGGGCATAGTTTAGAATGGGTAATTCCAGAGTTAACATATAGAAAACCACCTGATATTTTATATCATGGAACAACAGAAAATGCATATCAGAAGATTTTAAAAAGTGGTTACATAAGTAAAATGAAAAGACATGCTGTTCACACACAAGAAGATATTGAAAAAGCCTGGAAATCAGCTAGAAGATGGCATTTAATTCCAGTTGTATTACAAATAGATGCAAAATCCATGTATAAAGATGGATATGAATTTGGTGTATCAGATAATGATGTTTGGTGCATTGAAAACGTTCCAGTAAAATATATTATGAGTGTTATCAAAGAATAGAGGAGGAGGTATTATGCCAATTGGTATTATAACAAATGTTATGGCAGTTTTTATTGGAACAATCATAGGATCACGTATTAAACAGGTTTTACCTTCGTATTTAATGAATGAATTACCAAAAATTTTTGGTATATGTTCAGTGACTATTGGAATTATGTCAGTTATAGGTGTCAGAACTTTGCCAATGGTAATTATGGCAACTATATTAGGATTTATAATTGGTGAATTGTTAAATATTAATCAATTTGTTTCTCGCTGCTTTTCTGTAGTATTAAAAAAACTTCCTTTTCATATCAAAGGTAATTATGATGAATATATGGAACTATATTTATTAGTTGTTTTAATGTTTTCAATGAGTGGAACAGGACTATTTGGAGCATTATCTGAGGGGATGAGTGGGGATTCATCAGTGCTTATTTCTAAATCAGTATTAGATTTTTTTACAGCAATACTATTTGGTGCAGCTTTAGGCTATGCACAGACATTAATATGTATACCTCAGTTTTGTATTTTTATGGCTTGTTTCTTTTTGGCACAAGTTATTTCTCCGTTCTTAAATGAAACAATGATATTGGATTTTAAGGCTTGTGGAGGAGTTATTACGATGATTACAGGATTAACAGTTGCTAAAATATTTAAAGTAAAAGCAATTAATTTAGTACCTGCTCTTATTTTAGTAATGCCTCTTGTTGGAATATACCATATGTTTTTTTAATAAATGATAATATCTTTACTTGTTTATTTATGTTTAGTAAAATAGATTTAGGTGAGGTGAATGAAATGATTGGATGTATTGATATTGGAGGAACGTCTTTAAAAGTAGCAATAGCGAATGATAATGATGAACTATTTGAAAAAGAATTGCTGCCAGTTAAAGATGATTTTGATGAATTTGTTGATGTGATTGTAGATTGGATAAAAAGTAAAAATTATGATATTGAAGGAATAGCCTTTAGTGCACCAGGTGCTGTTAATGTTAAAACTGGTATTATTGATGGAGCAAGTGCAGTTCCTTGTATTCATGGTCCTAATTTTAAAGAAGTATTTAAAGAAAGACTTGGATTGCCAATCAGTATTGAAAATGATGCTAATTGTGCTGCATTAGCAGAAGTTTATAAGGGAGCAGCTAAGAAATATCAAGATGTATGTTTTGTAGTTTGTGGTTCTGGTATTGGTGGAGCGGTTATAAAAAATGGAAAGATTCATCATGGAAAACATCTTCATGGTGGAGAATTTGGATATATGGTTGTTGTTGAAGGTGATGAAGAGCAGCCTATTTATAGTGAATTAGCTTCGACTCAAGCATTGGTTAGAAGAGTTGAAAAAAGATTATCTGGTGAATGGAATGGCAAAAAAGTTTTTGAAGAAGCCGAAAATGGTAATGAAATATGCAAAGAGGAAATTGAAAGATTTTATCATTACCTAGCGGTAGGTATTTATAATATACAATATATTTATGATCCAGAGTTAATCGTTATAGGTGGTGCTATATCAATGAGAGAGGATTTATGTGAAAATATTGATAGACATATTGATATGTTATTAAAGAAAGTGAAAATTGCTCATGTAAAGCCAAAGGTTGTAAGTTGTCAATATCATGGAGATGCTAATCTTATAGGAGCTTTAGTTAACTATAGATTTGAAAATAGATAGGAGGAGAATGAAATGCCTAATGATCCAGTTATGTTATTAAGTTTTATAAATATGAAATTAAGAGATCAGTATGACTCTTTAGATTCTTTATGTGAAGATCTAGATGCCGATAAAAATGACATTATAAAAAAGTTAGAAATGATTAATTATTCATACGATGAAATTCAAAATCAATTTAAATAAGTACTTTTAATAATGTTTTGGAAGTGATATAATTGTACTACTGTATGAGTGAGGAGAGAAGTTATGTTAAAATTAGAATCATTTCAACAAGCAAAAGAAAGATTAGATAAAGTTTTATTACCTACCCCTCTTATTTATAGTGAAGCATTTTCTAAAGAATGCAAAAATCAAGTTTATTTAAAACCTGAAAATCTTCAAAGAACTGGTGCTTTCAAAATAAGAGGAGCCTATAATAAAATCGTAAAAATGGATGAAGAATCTAAATCAAAAGGATTGATTGCATCATCAGCTGGAAATCATGCTCAAGGAGTTGCTTTTGCAGCAAAAAGTTTAGGAGTAAAGGCTACGATTGTTATGCCTGCACATACTCCTTTAATAAAAGTAGAAGCAACAGAAGCATATGGAGCTAATGTTGTATTAGCAGGAGAAGTTTATGATGAATCATATGCAAAAGCAGTTGAACTTCAAAAAGAATATGGTTATACATTTGTTCATCCTTTTGATGATGAAGATGTTATGGAAGGGCAAGGAACAATTGCTTTAGAAATATTAGAAGAATTACCTGATACAGATATCATTTTAGTACCTATTGGTGGTGGTGGTTTGATTTCAGGAATTGCTTCTGCTGCTAAACAAATAAAACCTTCTGTTAAAATTATAGGTGTTGAACCAGAAGGTGCTGCTAGTGCTTTAGCTGCAATTAATGAAGATCAAGTTGTTGCCTTAAAAGAAGCAGTAACAATTGCAGATGGAACTGCTGTTAAACAAATTGGTGAGAAAACATTTGATTACATAAGAGAATATGTTGATGGAATTATTACTGTTTCAGATTATGAATTAATGGATGCTTTCTTATTATTGGTTGAAAAACATAAATTAATTGCTGAAAATTCAGGAATATTATCTTTGGCTGCATTAAAGAAATTAGCTGAAAAAAATAAGAAGGTTGTTTCTTTAATTAGTGGTGGTAATATAGATGTATTAACTATTTCATCTATGATTAATAAGGGATTGATTTCAAGAGGACGTATTTTTACTTTCTCAGTACAATTACCAGATATTCCAGGACAATTAGAATTTGTCGCTAAAGTTTTAGCAGAATTAAATGCAAATGTTATTGGTGTGGATCATAATCAGTTTAAGAATTTTGCCAGATTCTCAGAAGTAGAGTTGAGAGTAACTTGTGAAACTAATGGAGAATTACATATACAGAAAATTATTGATAAGTTTAAAGAACTTAACTATAATATTACAAGGATTAGTTAAATTATGGTTTAGGAAAATAAAGCTGATTTTAAAAGGTATAGTTTATTGCAAGCTATACCT
>CAZWZD010000110.1:1234-5718 GCA_964638235.1 uncultured Erysipelotrichales bacterium | reverse complement strand
ACCGCTGACCCTCTGCTTGTAAGGCAGATGCTCTCCCAACTGAGCTAAACCTCCACAAAAAAATGGTGACCTGTGCGGGATTCGAACCCGCGAGTGCATGCGTGAAAGGCATGTGAGTTAACCGTTTCTCCAACAGGCCACTGGCGCTTGAAGTAGGACTCGAACCTACGACCGATCGGTTAACAGCCGATTGCTCTACCTACTGAGCTATTCAAGCACTTCCTAACGCTCAAATATAATAACATATATAATTACGTAATGCAACACTTTTTTTATTTTTTTATAACGAATAAAGAGCATCACTTTGATGCTCTAAATAAGTTCTCCATTCATTCCCCAATGATCTTCTTCGCTTATCGTTAAATATATATTTTCAGAAGGAACTCCTGTTATTTTCTCAGCTTCTTGAATTAACTCTCTAACAAATTTTTGCTTATCACTTAATTTTGGATGGCCATAAACCTTGCAGCTAATCATCATTGTATTTTCTTCATTTCCTCTAAAATACATAACCTGATTATCTTCGATATGAATCATTAGATAATTTTCAGTTTTCCCTGGTAATAATGTAATTTTTTGACCAGCCATCTTTTTTAAATCTAATTCTTGCTGAAGAGTTAATATTCTTGTTGTTTTGAATGATATATAAGGCATAAAAAATCTCTCCTTTCTTTACCATTTTACTACACTTATATGATATTTATGTGAACTTATATCATTTCATGGGTTAATCTTCCCAATATTTCTATACCTTTTATAATTTGCTCATCACTTGGCATTGAAAAATTTAATCTAAAACAATGACATTCTTCCTTATCATCAACTAAAAAAGCACTTCCTGGAACAATTGCCACACCTCTATTCAATGCATTTTTTATAAAGATAGAAACATCTATGTGTTTAGGTAATGTAACCCATATAAACATTCCACCATTAGGAACTGTATATTTAATATCGGGATGAAAATGTTTCTTCATTTCTTTCAACATTAAATAACATTTATGACTATATAATTTTCTTAATCTTTCTAAGTGCTCATCTAAATCATATTCTTGCAAAAAATGAGCCATGACTCTTTGTGACCATAAATTAGAATGTATATCACTAACTTGTTTAGCAATAATAAATTTTGCTATAATTTCCTTAGGAGCTATACAGCAAGCTATTCTCATCCCTGGAGCAATAATTTTAGATAGACTTCCAGCATAAATAACCAAACCATCTTTATCTAAAGATTTTATTGAAGCAATATGCTCTCCTTTAAACCTCAATTCTCCATAAGGATCATCTTCCAAAATAAGAACTTCATATTTTTTTGCCAATGACAAAACTTTCATTCGTGTTTCTAAAGACATTGTTATACCAGTAGGATTTTGATAATTAGGTATCAAATATATAAATTTAGGTTTAGGCTTACTAGCTAATTTATTTTCTAATTCATTGATATCCAACTGTCCATTTTTAAATCCTACACCATCAACAATAATACCTTGAGATTTAAACGAATTCAAAGCACCTATAAAACTTGGATTCTCACTTATAACATGATCTCCATCATTACATAAACATTTCACAGCAAATTCCATAATTTGCTGTGATCCAGACGTAATAATTACGCTATCATTATCTTTCGTTATCTGCTCATTTTTATTAAAAAAAGCATTTGCTTGCTCAATTAACTCAGGGCAACCCTCACTAATTCCATATTGTAAAATACTTATAGGATCATTTTCTAATATTTCATCTGTTATTTTTTTTATTGCATCTAGGGGAAAAGCATCAGTAGAAGGATTTCCACCTGCAAAACTTATTATTTTTGAATCTGCAGTTGTTTTTAATATTTCTCTAATTGCAGAAGCTTTAATCGATAACATTCTATTTGAAAAATTATATTGCATAAATCCACTTCCTAATCTGTCTTTATTATACTATATTTATAAAAAAAACTCTATAGAAATCAAATTTTATTATTGCCTTTATTAATAATTGATTTATAATTAAAATATAGAGGTGACTGATATGCATATAATATTTTTAGTATTAAATAAAGTAGAATATTTAGATGATATTCTTTCTAAATTAAAAAAAGCAGGTGTAAGTGGAGGAACTATTCTTGATTCAACTGGTATGGTAAAAAAGATAGATGATAGTACTGAAAGTTACATATTAGGATCATTAAGATTATTTTTAGATGAACCAAGGGCAGAGAGTAAAACTATTTTTTTTGTTGTAGAGGACAATCAAATTGATATTATAAGAAAAACAATAGACGAAGCAATAGGAGGAATTAACAATCCAAACACAGGTATTCTTTTTGGATTCCCAATTACGTTTGCTGATGGATTAATGAAAAAGTAACGAGTACAAAATTGTACTCGTTTTTTATACAAAAAAACTTCCAATGAGGAAGTTTTTAAATATATCTTACTGCATATTTAAATGTACTTGCTTTTGTATAGCTTACCTTAGCACCACTATGAGGTGAATGAATTACTTTACCATTACCAACATAAATTCCAACATGACCTGGTCTCCAAACAATATCTCCAACCTGAGCTTTAGAAATAGAAATAACCTTTCCTTTACTCTTTAAAGCACTTGAAGAATGAGCAACACTCTTACCAGCTTGTTTATAGCAATAATAAACTAATCCTGAACAATCAAATCGTGTTGGTCCAGCAGCACCATACTTATAAAGACATCCTAATTTGCTCTTAGCAGTATTAACAATCTTTAATCTCTTTGTTTCACTAGAAGTTCTTACCTTCACTTTTAAAGTTTTCTTTACTGTTTCATTATTACTTGTCACTGTATATGTAACTGTATATGTTTTAGCTTTTTTAGTATTAACACTACTTGATATTTTAACTTTAGATTTTATATCTTTTCCATTTTGATCTTTTGCAGATTTAATATAATTTTTTGCATTAAATTTACTACCATAATCTATCGTTATACTTGACTTAGTAAGAGTCAAAGTTAATTTATTAGTAGCGGCTTCTGCTGACTCAACAGAAAACACTGCAATCAATGCAAAACATAGTATAGAAACTAAAACTGTTCTCATTACCTTTCTTATTATTCCTAGTGGCTGACATTTTGTATCATCTTTCATTTGACTCACCCTTTCATCAATATACCCAAATGCATTATAACAAAATGTCCACAAAAATTCCACAACTTTTTTAAGAAATTCTTAAGAAACTTATTTTATAACGAATACATCGATATAATTTAGATAAGATTTTTTTAATTATTTTTTAATAATTTCATAATATTTCTTGATTTATCATACAATTAAATCAGGCACAAAGAAATTATTAATTCTTTGTGCCTGCTTCTCTTTCATTTATTTTCTTATATTACTTAACTTGAACTTTGCATACATCATATAGATAATTGACAAAACCATTCCCAATAAATACACTCCAATCCTAAAATCATCTCCTGTTTGAAGTTCAATATACGAATCATTTTCAAAATCAATAGTATAATTATGATCTACTGTTTTCAATTCATCATCAATAACTATTTCTACAACCTCATTATTCAAATTATATCCATCAGGTGCCTTTAATTCCTTAAGATAATAAACTCCGTATACAAGATTTTCAAAAATGATTGTTCCAGTATTAGATTGCTGACTCATTATTAAGTTCTGACATTCTTTATCACTATACAAGCCAAATTCAAAATCTAAATTTGTAATTTTCTTTTTTTCTATACTATCAATCTTATTAACAGTAATAGAAGTTAAAATAAGTTTATCATTCATGACTATGTTTTGATTAACTTTTACGCCATCTTCCATTTCACCACTTACAATAAATTCCATACTTTCAGCTATTTCATATCCAAATGGAGCTGTTATTTCTTTTAAAATATATTCCTTCCCTTCTTCTAATCCATTAACTTTATGCTCCTCTTTTGTTGATATCCATTGATCTACAACTAAATTTGTTTCTTTTTCAACTACTTGTAAAAATGCACCTTCTAATTCCAAATCATTTGTTATATCATGTTTACTTATTGAAACATATTTATCTTTCATTGTAACTAATTGAATTTCATTTGTATCTTCAACTATAAATTTAATTGATTCAGCTTTTACATAACCTTCTGGAGCATTCACTTCTATCAATGTATAAGTCTTTCCTACAGTAAGCTTTTCTATTCTATGTGGCTCTTTCGTTGATACCCATGTATCTATTAGCTTGTCATTCTCATCTCTGACTTCTAATGTTGCTCCTGGCAATTCTTCGCCAGTTGTAATATCTACTTTTGAAATATCAAATCTTGTTATATCGTCTTTCATAACTACTTTTTGAACTTCATTAGTATCATTAACTGTAAAAGTCACTTTATTTGCTGTTGTATATCCATCTGCTGGCATTGTTTCAATTAGTGTATAAGTTTTTCCTACAGTTAACTTTTCTATTCTATGTGGCTCTTTCGTTGATACCCATGTATCTATTAGCTTGTCA
>CAZWZD010000110.1:0-1134 GCA_964638235.1 uncultured Erysipelotrichales bacterium | reverse complement strand
TTCTCATCTCTGACTTCTAATGTTGCTCCTGGCAATTCTTCGTTAGTTGTAATATCTACCTTTGAAATATCAAATCTTGTTATATTGTCTTTCATAACTACCTTTTGAACTTCATTTGTATCATTAACTGTAAAAGTCACTTTATTTGCTGTTGTATATCCATCTGCTGGAATTGTTTCTATTAATGTATATTCTTTATTTGCTAATAAGCCATATATATAATGAGGCTCATTTGATGAAATCCATGAATCAATTAATAAATTATTTTCATCTCTTATTTCCAAAGATGCACCAACAAGTTCTTTATTATCAGTAATATCTAATTTTGTAAAGGATAATTTTGTTATATCATCTAATATTTCATCACTGATAATAACTATCTCTTCTCCACTATTATTAGTAGTATCAAATTCAATCACTTCATTATTTAATGAATAACCATCAGGAGCTTTTGTTTCTTTGACATAGTATGTTCCCATAGGCAAATCAATATCAAAATTTGCAATACCATCTTTATCGCTCAATGCCTTAGCGATCAATGTATCCTTTTTTACAATAATATTTCCTAAACAATCTTTTAAATCTTCTTTTGTATATAAAGAAAATTCAGCATTTGCTAATACACTTTTTGAATCTCTATCTTTTTTAATAACACTTAACTTAATTGTTTGACGTTTATTTAAAATATCTAATGAAGAAACAACAATAGATTTCATTTTATCTTCTTCTGTCAAACTTACTGTCCTTGCTGTTTCATCTAAAACAAGTCCACTCAATGTCCTTGTTTCTATAACTTCATACTCTCCTAAAGGCAATAATTGAGATATCGCCTTACCATCTTTTGTTACAATGGTTTCTATTTTACTGCCTGCTTTATAAATAATACTCTTATCAGATGGATTGATAATATCTTCCTTTGCGTATATATCAAAAGAAACACCATCTAATGATTGTGTTTCATATACAAATTGTTCATTTCTTAATTTTATTCCAAATAAATCTAAAGATTCCTTATAACCAGTTAATACTTCACCAGTCTTAATAATTTCAATCTGTCCCTTTATTTGTTGATCTTTCATTACAATTTCTTGAATATCTTTACTTTCTTTAACAGTAAACTTTATTTCTTCTGAT
>CAZWZD010000109.1:0-5759 GCA_964638235.1 uncultured Erysipelotrichales bacterium | reverse complement strand
TTTAAAATCATTTAATCAGCAGATTAATGATGCCAAGCAGCAGCTTGAAGATGGTTACAATCAATTAAGTGAAAATGAGAAATTGATTAATGAAAACAAGATAAAAGTTGATCAGGGAATTGAAGAATCAAACCAGGGATTAAGAATTTTATCTGCATCATTAAATATAGATAGTTCTTCAGAACTTGATTTAACTGAATATACACAGCTTGTTTATGCTTTAAATGATGCAGAATTAACTGTAAAATACAATACCTTATTATATGAATTATCTTTATCAAATCAGGCTTCTGCTAAGCTTATTGAAGATGTCAATACTTTAAAAAATCAAATTGACAGTATCACTATAAAACATAATGATACAACTTCAGATGAACAGTTATCTCAAGCAATCAAACAGATAGATGCTGTTGACAAGTCTTGCGATGCGATTATTAATTATGATAGCACTGCTTTACAAACTGCAATGCAGGATTATGTAAAATATTTAAATACTCATTATTATGGACAAGATGTATTGACTTCATTTCAGCCAATCCAGGAGGCACTAATGAATAGTAGTGTTGAAGATGTAACTACTCTTAAACAAAATTTACCTGTTATATTGGCTTCTTTGCAGCAAATTCAGTCTGGTTTAAGTGATATTCAAAAGTTTGATGAGGGTTATAATACTTATTTAGCTTCTAAAGAACAATTAGATCAGGCACAAGAAGAATTAAATAAAAGTCAATCAGAAGGTCAAAAACAGTTGGATGATGCAAAAAAACAGCTTGATGATGCGAAAAAACAATTAGATGATGCTCATAAAGAACTAGAAGATGCAAAACAGGAATTAGCTGAAGCTAATAAAGAGCTGGAAGATGCAAAGCAGGAATTAGCTGATGCCAAAAAGGAACTTGCGAAAGCAAAGACTAAGATTGATAATGCAAAAGAAGATATTAATGAAATAGAGAAAGCTGATATTGTTTCACTAACAACTAAGGAAAATGCTGGAGTTATTAGTTTTGATTCTAATTCTGATGCGATGAATTCAATATCATTAATCTTCCCGCTAATATTCTTCTTAGTTGCAGCTTTGGTGTCTTTAACAACAATGACAAGAATGGTTGAAGAGCATAGAGTTCAAAGTGGAACTTTGAGAGCTTTAGGATATTCTAAGAAAGATGTTATTATGCAGTATATGATTTATGCCTTTTTAGCAACTTTCTTTGCCTGTGGCTTAGGAATTATTTTTGGTACATATTTCTTCCCATACATTATTTATTGGCTATATACAATGATGATGTATGATGTTGGAGCAAAGATTCATTTCTTATTTAATCCTGTTGTTGTTATACAAACTTATGTCATATCAGTTGCAGTGACGATGCTAGTAACTTTCTTTGTATCCTATAATTCTTTAAAAGAAGCTCCTGCTTCATTGTTAAGACCTAAAGCACCTAAGTTGGGAAAGAGAATTTTATTAGAGAGAATAAATTTTATCTGGAAAAGGCTTTCATTTAATCAAAAGGTAACAATGAGAAATATCTTTAGGTATAAAAAGAGATTTTTTATGTCAGTTGTAGGAATTGCTGGCTGTACAGCTTTGATTATAACTGGATTTGGTATTAAATATTCAGTAAGTAATCTTGCTGAGAGGCAATATAGTGAAGTGTGGTTATATAATAGCGAAATTGGATATGATGAAGATTTAAGTTATGATGAAGCTCTAAAGATAGAAAACGAATTAAAAGAATATAAAGATATAAAAAATATTACAAGTATCTACAGCAAAACGATTGAAGCAAAGAATAACGGAAAATCATATTCACCTTATATTCAAGTTCCTTCTTCTTTATCAGAGTATTCAAGTTTAACTCATTTAGAAGAAAATGGTGAAACAATATCTTTGAAAGATGATGGTGTTTATATTGATTTAAAATTATCTGAACTTTTAGATGTAAAAACTGGGGATACCATAACTCTTACATTGAATGATCGAGATTATGATGTTAAAGTTAATGGTGTATATACTTTATACTTTTATCATTATGTTATTATGAGTGAATCTTACTATACATCATTAACTGGTGATGATGTTGAGTATAATTCTGCTTACTTGCTGCTTAATAATGAGAGTGCTGATTATCAAAATGAGTTTAAAGAATTTGGTTCTGATATTGAACATATCAGCAATATTTCTTATACTGAAGGAGCAGCTGATACATTTTCAGCAATGATGTCATCATTAAATAGTGTTGTTATTATTTTGATTGTATGTGCAGGTATGCTGGCTTTTGTTGTATTATATAATTTGACAAATATTAATATTCAGGAAAGAAAGAGTGAAATTGCTACTATAAAAGTTTTAGGATTTTATCCTAAGGAAGTCTATGATTATGTGTTTAGAGAAAATATCTTTTTATCAGTAATTGGAGCTATATTAGGTATGTTCTTTGGTTATGCATTGCATAGTTATTTAATAGGGGTAGTAGAAATTGACATGGCTCATTTTATTCATAATGCTGGTGTTATGTCATATATTTATTCTTTTGTTATAACAATGTTATTTACATATGTTATTGATTTTTATATGCGTAGAGTTTTAAATAAAATAGATATGGTAGAATCTTTAAAATCTATAGAATAAGAGTTAGCTTTAGGGTTAACTCTTTTTGTGAAATAAATGACAAATAAATTAAAAAAAACTTAAACAAAAAGTAACGATTTAATCATTATAAAATAAATTTCTTAAGAAAATCTTAAATTTTATGTGGATTTTTTATGAATATTCTGCTATAATGTCTTTGTAATTTGAAAGGAGGAAGTTGATGGATAGTCAGACAAAGGACAATCTAAAGCTTACTTTTCAGGAACGTATTGTCAATAGAAAAGCAATGTTTATTCCTTTACTTTGTGTTTCTACTTTTGGATTGGTAGGTTATGTAGCTGCTGATAAAGAAGCTCCAGTTATCGAATCAACAAAGGTTGAAGTATTGTATGGAACTGAACTTAGCAAAGACATCTTTGAGATTACCGATAATCGTGATGATATAGATACTTTAGATGTAAAAATTGATGATCGTTCATACGATAGTCAGCAACTTGGGACATATACTATTCCGGTCACTGCCACTGATTCGTTTTCAAACACAACATCTAAGAATGTATTGGTAGAAGTCGTAGATAAGACTGCTCCAGTTTTGGAAACTGTTCAAGGTACTAGTGGTTATACAATTGACATAGAAGTTAAATCTTCTAATGATATTACGAAGTATATTAAAGCTACTGATAATGTAGATGGTGATGTTTCAGCATTTATTGAAACTGATAAATCACTTAATACTTCAAAGATTGGAACTCAAGAAATCACTGTAACGGTTGATGATAATGCTGGTAATACTGCTGAAAAGAAATATTTATTTAATGTTTCTGATACAACAGCTCCTACTATTCGTTTTAAAGATGGTGAAACTGCTGTGTTGGATTATGGTAAAACATTTAATTACAAGGATTATGTTGAAATTAGTGATAATTATGATTCTTCTGTTAAAGATATTAAGCTTGAAGGAAGTATCGATAACACTAAAGATGGTACACAAAGTACAAAAATTACTGCTACTGATTCTTCAGGAAATACAACTACAAAGACTTTGAATGTAAAGGTTGGAGATATTTCTGCTCCTAAGCTTACATTATCAAAGAGTAGTGTATCAATTAAACAAGGAGCAAGCTTCACTGCTAAGAATTATTTACAATCTGCTGTAGATAATAAAGATGGTGATATTACTTCAAAAGTTAAGATTTCAGGAAGCGTAAATACAAAGAATCCAGGTAAATATACAGTGACATATTCTTTAAGTGATAATGCTGGAAATACTGCTACTAAGACATTAACTGTAACAGTTGTTGAAAGTGGATCAGGATATGTAGGTGCTGCAAAAAGTAAATTAGGTTGTCCATATAGATGGGGAGCAACTGGACCTTCATCATTCGATTGTTCTGGATTTACTCAATGGGTATATAGACAAAATGGTAAGTCTATCCCAAGAACATCTTCAGCTCAAAAGAGTGGAGGAACTGTTATCCCATTATCACAAGTACAGCCAGGTGATATTGTATGGCGTTCTGGACACGTTGGAATTTATGTAGGTAATGGATTAGTTATTCATTCACCTCATACAGGTGCTGTTGTAAGTTATACAAGTGTAAGTGGATTTACTTGTGGTGTAAGATATTAGAAAATAGCTGTAATGGAAACATTACAGTTTTTCTTTTGCTTAAAATTTGGTATGATTATTATAGTGAGGTGATAGTATGTATATTGGTAGTCAGGAATTGATGAAAAAATATGATCAGGCATTATTAGATTTAGGGTTTTCAATAGAAGAGTTAGTTGATAAAGCAAGTGACTCCTTATTAAAACATTTTTTGGATTTAGATAATATTTGTGTGGTTGGTGGAATTGGAAATAATGGAGCTGATGGATATTCTTTGGCAGAGAAATTATATGATTTGAATAAGAATGTTTATATAGTTGTTGTAGGAGATTATAATAAGTTTTCAAGAGCTGCTAATCATTATTATCATAGATGTGTTGATAAAAGAATAACAATACATTCTATTGATTCAGAAAATTTTGATTTAGTTATTGGTTTGATGAAAAATTATGATGTTATTGTTGATGCTATGTTTGGTTTTGGATTGCATAGTTCTCCAAGGGGGATTTATTCTAGTGTTATTGAAGAAATTAATCATTTTTATGATAAAGAAATCATTGCAGTTGATATTCCTACTGGATTGGATTGTAATAGCGGAAATCCGTATCAAAGCGTAATTTGTGCTACAAAAACAATTACTTTGACATCATTGAAGAATGGCTTTTTAAATCCAGATAGTAGTGCTTTTACTGGTGAAGTTGCTGTTGAATTATTAGATGCTCCTGATTTAAGCGAGAAAGTCGGTTTGTTTAAATTAGTTGAAAAGAGTGATATTCAATCAATACTCAAAGAAAGAATATTTGATGGACATAAGGGTACATATGGAAGAGTATTAAGTATAACTGGATGCTCGCAATATAAGGGTGCAGCTTTATTAAATGTGAAAGCGAGTGTATATAGTGGCAGCGGTGTTGTTACATTAATGAGTGATGCTGATGTTAATAATGCTTTATCTATTTTTTGTCCAGAGGCAACTTC
The DNA here is from genome assembly GCA_964638235.1 of uncultured Erysipelotrichales bacterium. GTDB lineage: Bacteria > Bacillota_I > Bacilli_A > Erysipelotrichales > Coprobacillaceae > MGBC113645. The sequence continues at coordinate 582 of CAZWZD010000109.1, read as the reverse complement.
TGTTGAAAGACCTCCAATTTTACAGTTAGAGGATTTGGAAAAATATGATTCTATTCTTATTGGATGTGGTCTGGGATTGGATATTGATGCATATCGTTATGTTATTGATGTTTTATCTTTATCTAAACAACCATTGGTTATTGATGCAGATGGATTGACGATTTTAAGTGATAATATGGAATTGCTGAAAAAACAAAAAAGACCTGTCATTTTAACACCACATATGGGAGAAATGCAGAGGCTGATGAAAATTTCTTCGGATGAAGATTTATTGCAGAAAGTTATTGAATTTGCGAGAGAGTATCATGTTATTTTAGTATTAAAAGGTCCATATACTATGATTAGTGATGGAAATCATTCATATCGCATTTATAGTGGCAATAAAGCTATGAGTGTTGGAGGAATGGGTGATACACTTGCAGGAATGATTAATAGTTTTATAGGGCAGGGATATGAGCCATTGGATGCAGTTATTTTAGCTGTTTATTTACATGGATATTGTGGTGATCTGCTTGCTAAAAAGGTATATACAGTTATTCCTTCAAAATTAATTAATACTATTCCTCTAGCAATGAAAGAAAT
>CAZWZD010000108.1:0-5782 GCA_964638235.1 uncultured Erysipelotrichales bacterium | reverse complement strand
TAATGTAAAGAAGTACTCTTTTTTATTAAAGCAATTAGTAATGAGGGATTTTAAAGTAAAGTATAAAAGAAGTGTTTTAGGAGTATTGTGGAGTATACTATATCCATTGCTTATGATGTTAGTTATGGCAATTATATTTACAAACATGTTTAGATTTAGTATGGAAGGAGTTAATTATTTAGTTTATTTGATGAGTGGTTTGGTAGTATTTAATTACTTTAGTGATGCAACCAATAATACCCTTACTTGTATAACTGGTAATTCATCTTTGATCAATAAAGTATATATTCCTAAATATATTTTTCCAATTGCCAAATGTTTATTTACGGCGATAAATTTTGTTTTATCTTTATTGCCTCTTTTGTTAATCATTTTGGTTTCTGGTGATGCTGCAGAAGGTACTAAGTGTTATATAAATATATATTATTTATTATTACCTTTTATTTATTTATGTATGTTTATGTTTATTGTGGGAGTAGGTTATATTTTATCAACCCTTACGGTATTTTTAAGAGATATAATATATATTTGGGGAATTATGATTACTATCCTTAATTATTTTACACCAATATTTTATTCAATTACGATATTACCTGTATGGTTAAGAAGAATTATTAGTCTTAATCCGTTATATCAATTTATCGATGCTAGTAGAGAAATTTTGCTATTTTCAAGGATGCCTAGTTGGCAAAGTTTACTTGCGTGTTTTGTTTCAGGAGTTGTAGTGTTGATTTTAGGATTGTTTATCTTTAAGAAAAAGCAAGATAAATTTATCTATTATTTATAGGGAGGATTATATGATTGATTTAAAAAATGTTGGAATGCGTTTTAATTTAGGTGTTGAAAAAGATAATTCTTTAAAAATGGTTTTTATTAGAATGTTTGATAAAAAGAAAAGAGTAAAGAAAAGTGAATTTTGGGCTTTGAAAGATATATCATTTCATGTTAATCCTGGTGATGTTGTAGGTCTTATTGGATCAAATGGTGCTGGTAAAAGTACCCTTTTAAAAGTTGTTAGTGGGGTATTAAAACCTACAGAAGGAACGGTAGAAGTTAATGGAGCAATATCACCAATGATAGAACTCGGAGCTGGTTTTGATGGAGATTTGACTGCAAGAGAAAATATTTACTTAAATGGTGCGATTCTGGGATATACTAAGGAGTTTTTGGATGAGAAATTTAATGAAATTGTTGAGTTTTCTGAATTGAGAGAGTTTTTAGATGTTCCAGTAAAGAATTTTTCTTCAGGGATGGTCGCCAAATTAGCTTTTTCTATTTCAACAGTGGTTGATCCAGAAATATTAATTGTGGATGAAATATTATCTGTTGGTGATATTAAATTTCAAGAAAAAAGCAAAAATAAGATGATGTCAATGATTAACGGAGGGACAACCGTTTTATATGTTTCACATTCCTTACAATCAATTAAAGAATTGTGCAATAAAGTAATTTGGTTAGAGCATGGTAAGATTGTAATGTCTGGTGATACTAAAGAAGTATGTGATGCTTATTATAATAAGCAAATAAACAAAAATAATTAAAATCTAGACATTATCTAATAAATTTAGTAAAATTATGTAAGAAAGGATATATGTGGTGAAAATATGGTTATAACAAAAACTCCTTTTAGAGTAAGTTTATGTGGCGGAGGTAGTGATTTACCAGCATTTTATGAAAAAAATGGTGGTTGTGTTATAAGTACAACGATTAAAAAATATATGTATATAACTTCTCATCCGTCATTTGATAATAAACAAACTGTTTTAAAATATTCTAAAACAGAAACAGTTCATGACATTAATGATATTGAACATCCAATATTTAAAGAATGTTTGAAGCAAGAGGGATTAGAGGGATTGGAAATTACATCAATTGCTGATGTTCCGCAAGGGACTGGCTTAGGTTCTTCAAGTGCTTTTACAGTTGGATTAATTAAAAATTTAAAATGTCAAAAACGAGAGTATATTTCTGATGAAGAAGTTGCTCAAGCAGCTTGTCATATGGAAATTGATATTTTAAAAAATCCAATTGGCAAACAAGATCAATATGCTGCTGCGTATGGAGGTTTAAATTATTATCAATTTAATAAAGATGGTTCTGTGTTTGTAGAACCGGTTTTAATGTCAAAAGAGTCTTATAATCAATTGGAAAAGAATTTGATTATGTTGTATGTTGGTGGCGAACATAGTGCATCGGAAATATTAAAAGAACAATCTAAAAATATGACAAGTGCAAAAGATAAAGAAGAAGGTCAAAAAAGGATTGTAGAATTAACTCATAAGTTAAAATATGAACTTGAACATGATAATATAGATGCTGTTGGTGAAATATTACATGAGAATTGGTTGATTAAAAAAACTTTAGCGAGTGGGATATCAAATCCTAAATTTGATGAATGGTATGATAAGGCTTTAAAAAATGGAGCTACTGGTGGCAAAATTCTGGGAGCTGGAGGAAGTGGATTTTTCTTATTCTATGTTCCCGAAGAAAATCAAGATAAGTTTAGAGTTGCTATGAAAGAATTACCAGAAATGGAATTTAAATTTGATCATCAAGGTACTACAGTAATATTTGTTAATTAAGGAGATGGATTATGAAAGCATTGGTAACTGGGGGAGCAGGGTTTATTGGAACTCATTTAGTAAGAAAATTGTTAGAAAGAGGTTTAGAAGTTGTTTGCGTTGATAACTTTACTTTAGGGCATCAAGAGAATGTTGATTGTTTTGAAGATAATGATAATTATAAGTTTTATAATGTTAATATTGAAGATACAGAAAAATTTTGTGATACTTTAAAAGATGAAAATATTGATATTGTTTATCATTTAGCAGCTAATTCTGATATACAAAAAGGCGGAAGAATGCCTAGTGTTGATTTTAATGATACATTTATGACAACATATAGTGTGTTAGAATTAATGAGAAGAAATGGTATTAAGAATTTATTTTTTTCATCAACATCAGCTATATATGGTGATAAAAAAGAATTGTTAACAGAGGTAACTGGTGATTTAAGGCCGATATCTTATTATGGAGGTGCTAAGTTTGCTAGTGAGGGATTCATTTCATCCTATACATTTATGAATGATTTTAATACAGTAATATTTAGATTTCCAAATGTAATTGGACCTAATTTAACACATGGAGTAATTTATGATTTTGCAAGGAAGTTAAAGAATAATCCTAATGAATTGGAAATACTTGGTGATGGAACACAAACAAAGCCATATATTTATGTTTTAGATTTGGTTGATGCTATTGTTAAATTTACTTTAGATACTGAAATGAAAAAGGGTGTTGAGGTGTATAATGCAGGAGTTGAAACTGCTACTAATGTTACAACAATTGCTAATATTGTGTGTGAAGTATTAGGATATGAAAATGTTAAATACAAATATACTGGTGGTAATATTGGTTGGAAAGGTGATGTGCCTAAATTTCAATATGATTTAACAAAGATACATAATGCTGGATGGAGTGCAAAATATACTTCAGATGAAGCAGTAAGAGAAACAGTGAGATATATAAAAGATAACATCAAATAAGGAGGTTTTATGCAAGCAGTGATAATGGCTGGAGGCAAAGGGACAAGAATTTCATCAATTACTAATGATGAAATTCCTAAACCTATGCTTATAGTTGGTGATAAGACAATACTTGAACATCAGATTATCTGTTTAAAAGAATCAGATGTTAATGAAGTAATACTTGTTATAGGTCATTTAGGTAATGTAATAAAAAATTACTTTGGGGATGGTAGTAAATTTGGAATTAATATAAGATATTATGAAGAGAATCCTGAAAAACCTTTAGGAACAGCTGGATCATTATATTATTTAAAAGATATGATTGATGATGATTTTATTTTAATCTTTGGTGATGTGTTTTTAAGTGTTGATTTTGCAAAAATGATTGATTATCATAAAAATAATTTATCTGATGCTACACTTCTTACTCATCCTAATTCTCATCCGTTTGATAGTGATTTGGTTGTTGTTGATGAAAAAGGAATGATTAGAGCTTTTGATTCAAAAGAAAATGTTAGAGATTATGATTATAAGAATTTAGTTAATTCTGGTATTTATTGCTTTTCTAGAAAGGTTTTTGAGTATGTAACAGATCCTGTAAAAATGGGATTAGAAAAAGATGTAATTACTAAAATGATTCAAAATGGTGATAAAGTTTATAGTTATCACTCTACGGAATACGTTAAAGATATGGGAACTCCTGAAAGGTATGCTTCTGTAAATGATGATTATAAGAGTGGGTTATGTGAAAAGAGAAATTTATCTCATAAACAGAAAGCTATTTTTTTAGATCGAGATGGAACAATCAATGAACATATACCATTTTTGATTGATAAAGAAAAGTTTAGACTTATTGATGGTGTTAGTGAAGCTATAAAAATGATTAATAATAGTGAGTATCTATGTATTGTTGTAACTAATCAGCCTGTTATTGCTAGAGGGGAATGTAGTTTTGAAGGTTTAGCAGATATTCATAAGAGAATGGAAACATTACTTGGTAATGATGGAGCTTATATTGATGGATTGTATTTTTGCCCTCATCATAAAGATAAAGGTTTTCCAGGAGAAGTACCAGAACTTAAGTTTGATTGTGATTGTAGAAAGCCAAAGATTGGCATGTTATTAGAGGCTGCTAAAGATTTTAATATAGATATTAGTGAATCGATAGTTATTGGAGATTCAACGTTGGATATTAAGATGGCTGAGAATGCAGGTGCTAAAGGTATTTTAGTTAAAACAGGTCAGGCTGGATTGGATGGAAAATATGAAATTAAACCAGATTATGTAGCAAATGATTTGTTTGATGCTGTTAATATATTATTGCAAAATAATGAAAGAAGGAGGAAAAAGTAATGAAAGATTTCAAAAAAGCAATTAAAGAATATTATGAAAGAGAAATGGAATGTATTAAAAGGTTTAATCTAGATGAGATTAATGAAGCAATGAATGCTATTTTAAATACATATGAAAGTGGTGGAACTATTTATGTATGTGGAAATGGTGGAAGTGCATCTACGGCGTCACACATGCAAAATGATTTTAATAAAGGAATTAGTGAATACACAGATAAAAAATTTAATTTCTATTGTTTAAATGATAATGTTTCAACTATGATGGCTGTTGCTAATGACATTGGCTATGAAGAAATTTTCAGGTTTCCGTTAATAAATAAGATAACTGATAAAGATTTATTTATTGGTATTTCTGGTAGTGGTAATTCTAAAAATGTCTTAAATGCTGCTGAATATGCTCATGAATGTGGTGCTAAAATTGTTGGGATTACTGGTTATAATGGTGGTAAGCTAAAAGAAATGGCTGATTATAAAATGCATGTTGATGAAATGGATATGCAAATTGCTGAAGATTTGCATATGACATTTGATCATATGATGATGAAAATATTTTACAATTATTTAACCAAGAATGAAATAACTGGTAATAATATTAATGATAAGCATTAAAAAGAGTTAATTTTGGAGGCTTTTAAAGTGAAAAAGATTAAAGTAATGAGTATATTTGGAACAAGACCAGAGGCTATAAAGATGGCACCACTGGTTAAAGAATTAGAAAAAAGGGAAGAAATAGAAAGTATTGTTTGTGTTACTGCTCAGCATAGAGAAATGCTTGATCAAGTGCTGGAAGTATTTAATATAAAACCAGATTATGATTTAAATATTATGAGACAAGGTCAAAGTTTGGGGGATGTTACAACGAGAGCCTTAAATGGCTTAGAAGAAGTAATTAAAGAAGCAAAGC
>CAZWZD010000107.1:0-5797 GCA_964638235.1 uncultured Erysipelotrichales bacterium | reverse complement strand
GCAAAAACAAAGATGAATCAAAATATAATGTAATTACACGAAGGGGAAAATTTATTAATAACGTTGTAATACCAAAGGAAATTAAAGAATTGTTAATAGACAATTTGTTATAAAAAAACTATTTGATTGAGTAAAATTAATAAAATAGTTTTTATTTTTTTAATTTTGTTAGGTACCTTGATAAATTTTAAAAGAATGCTATAATATAAATGTTTTAATAAGTGAGGAAAATAGAATGAAATTAGTTTTACATTATGTTCAAAAACATTTAGGATTGTTTTTTACAGCATTGTTTTTTTTAACCATTGAAACAATGTCAGATTTATTGCAGCCAACTTTTATGGCTCAAATCATCGATAGTGGTGTTAAAAACATGGACATCCAGCAAATAGTTTTTTATGGTATGATTATGTTTGCAATAGCATTATTAGGAGCATTAGGTGCGATTATGAGAAATATCTTTGCTAGTCGCACATCGCAAATCATTGGTAAAGAAATGCGTTTTGATATGTTTAAAAAAGTACAAACTCTTTCTTTAGAAAATATAGATCACTTGCAGCCTGCATCTATTATTACTCGTATTACAAATGATGTAACACAAGTGCAGGAATTTATTAATGGCTGTATGCGTATTATGGTAAAAGCACCTATTACTTGTATTGGAGCAATTATATTAGTTATTATTCAAACACCTAAACAAATACCTATCATGATTGTTATTTTAGTCATTGCATTTACTTTTATCATCTTGAATATGAATTTGGGGTTCCCACGTTTTACGAAAATGCAAAAGAAATTAGATCGATTAAATAATGTGAGTCGTGAATTTCTATCATCTATTCGTGTAGTTAAAGCTTTTTGTGCAGAAAACAGAGAAACAGAAAAATTTGATCAGGCATCTATAGAACTAGCTAATGCAACGACTTCTGCTATGCAGTTAATCGCAATTTTTACACCTTTAGTTAATTTAGTCATTAATTTGGGAATTGTCATTTTATTATGGATATCGCAAAATCAAAACAGCAGTGAAATTGGACGATTAATGGCTTCAATCAACTATATGACTCAAATATTATTTGCAATGGGAATGATTACCAATATTTTAAATACAGCAGTAAGAGCTATGACTTCTTCAAAACGTATCAGCGAAGTATTAGATGAAACTCCTGCTCAAGTTTTTTCCAATGATGCACTTAACTTAGATTGGAAAGGTAAAATTGTTTTTGATAATGTATCTTTCACTTATGCAGGATCCAGCAAAAAGACGTTAAACCATATTCACTTTCATGCTAATTCAGGAGAAACTATTGGTATAATAGGACCTACTGGTTCAGGTAAAACAACATTAGTCAATCTAGTTCCAAGATTTTATGATACTACAGATGGTTCAATTGAAATTGATGATATTAATGTTAATACGATAGATGAAAAAGAATTGCGTACTCATATTGCTGTTGTTCCTCAAAAAGCCCTTTTGTTTTCAGGAACAATACTTGATAATTTACGTTTTGGAAAAAAAGATGCTAGTGAAGATGATATAAAAAGAGCTATCCAAATTGCTTGTGCAGATAGTTTTATTCTAAAAACAGAAAATGGCTATGAAACATTACTGGGACAAGGTGGAGTCAATCTATCTGGTGGACAAAAGCAGCGTTTAGCTCTTGCCAGAGCATTAATAAGAAATCCTAAAATTCTTATTTTAGATGATTGTACAAGTGCTTTAGATGCTCAAACTGAAGCAAAGGTTTTAAATAGATTAAAAGAATTAGATAACGTAACTGTTCTATTAATAAGTCAAAGAATTTCAACAGTACAAAAAGCTGATCATATTTTATGCTTAGAAAATGGGGTTGTAAAAGGATTTGGTACTCATCAGCAGTTAATGCAGCATTGCGATACTTATCAGGCAATATATCGTTCTCAAATAGGAGGTGAACAAAATGGCTAATTTACATGGTTATGTGGTTAAACCTCGTAATCTCAAAGGAACTTTACTTAGACTTTGGAAGCTTACAGAAAATCAAAGGAAAGGATTAGGCTGGATATTACTTTTTTCAGCAATCGCTTCATTATCAGCTATTTTATCTCCTCTAGTAATCGGTAAAGCGGTAACAATAATAGATAATAATAATCCCGCAATATATATTTTATTACTATTATTAGGATTATATATTTGTGATGCTTTTGTTCGCTTTTGGCAGCAGTTTTTAATGGCAACAGTGGGTCAAAGAATGATTCATTATATTCGTTTATCATTATTTAATTCCATGAAAAAGTTACCTCTTCACTTCTTTGATCAAAGACAGCATGGAGAGTTAATGAGTCGATTAACTAATGATGTTGATAATATGAGCAATACAATTTCTAATTCTTTAACTCAACTTTTAACATATATATTTACAATAATAGGTATTTTCTTTATTATGTTATTTTTAAGTCCTATTTTAACAATAATATCTTTAATTGGTGTAACACTCATTTTAATATTGACTCGTATTGTAACCCATCATACAAGAAAATTATTCTCAGCACAGCAGCAAATATTAGGAAAACTTAATGGTCAAATAGAAGAAACAATTTCAGGTGAAAGTGTTATTAAAGCATTCTGCCTTGAAGATGAAATGATTGAGCAATTTAAAAACAGTAATGATGAATTATGTAAAGTAGCAACCCAAGCTTTAATTTGTTCTGGTTATTTAATGCCAGTAACTAATGTTATAAATAATTTAAGTTATGTTGGTATTTCTATTGTAAGTGGTATTTTAGCAGTTAATGGCTATATTTCAATTGGAATGATATCAAGTTTTCTACTTTATGTGCGACAGTTCTCTCGACCTTTTGTTGATATTGCGAATATTTTTAATAATTTTCAAACAGCAGTAGCTGGTGCCGAAAGAATATTAGATATTTTAGATGAAACTCAAGAACCTAAAGATAAGGAACATGCTTTATCGGTTGTATCTCCTAAAGGTGATATTGAATTTAAAAATGTTGTCTTTGGTTATTATCCAGATATACCTATCTTAAAAAACATATCACTTAAAATTCCATCTGGAACTAAAGTTGCAATTGTAGGATCAACTGGTTCTGGAAAAACAACACTTATTCAATTATTAACAAGGTTCTATGATATAAACAGTGGAGAAATATTATTAGATGGATATGATTTAAGAGATTATAGTCTTACCAGTTTACGTCATTGTTTTGGTGTTGTTTTACAAGATACAGCTTTATTTGGAGAATCAATTAAAGATAATATCAGCTATGGAATGAATGCAAGTATAGAAGATGTTAAAGAAGCAGCTAAATTAGCTGGAGCAGATGCTTTTATTGAGCGATTACCTCAAGAATATGATACAATACTAACTCAAGGTGGAATGGAATTAAGTCAAGGAGAAAGACAATTACTGACTATTGCTAGAGCTGTCTTAACAGATGCTCCTATTCTTATTTTAGATGAAGCAACAAGTTCGGTTGATACTGTTACTGAACAACGTATTCATGAAGCAATGTTAAATATCACTAAAGGAAGAACATCATTTATCATTGCTCATCGTCTTTCAACAATAAAAGATGCAGATATTATTGTTTTGTTAGAAAATGGTGAAATTGCTGAAATAGGAAATCATGATGAACTAATAACGAAACAAGGCAAATATGCTTCAATGTATAAAACACAATTAGGAATTGAATAAGAGTATAACAAAAGGACAGTCACTGTCCTTTTGTTTATAATGTTTCAATAAAGTCTTTAAGATGTTCATAAACTCGCTTAAATGACTTAAGATCCAATTGTTCATCTGGAGAATGAATACCACTCATATTTGGTCCATAAGTAACAATATCTAAATCTGGTATCTTAGCTTTAAATATACCTGTTTCAAGTCCTCCATGTGTTGCTGTTTCTTTTAATACTATACCATATTCATTCTTAAAGAATTTCTTCATTTGGCTTCTAATTTGTGATTTAGGATCATATGCCCATCCACCATACTCACTATCACATTGAACACTTAAACCATAAATTGAAGAAATCATTTCAATCTTATCTGTTAAATCATCCAATGCTCCTTTAATTGGTGAACGTAATGAATAAACTATTTCTATTTTATCATCCACTGTTCTAATAATTCCACAGTTTAATGAAATTAAAGTTAATCCCGGTATCTCACAAGATTTTGCAATCATTCCATTTGGTGATAAATAAATTGTATTAATAATAGCTTCACTATCATTTGCACTCATCGCAAATTCACTTTCTGTTTTCTTTAATTCAATTGATAAATGTGGCTCTTGTTTTCTATACTGATCTCTCAATGCATAAAAAGCTTTTTCCAATATATATTCCATAGATTTCTGTTCATTTACACTTGCAAATGTTACACTGCACTCTCTAGGTATTGCATTATCCTTTAAACCACCATTAATTTCAACAATTCTTACATCAATACCATTCTTAATTAGTAAATGAAGCAGTCTTGTTAATATGATAATAGAGTTACCTCTTTCTTTATCAATCATTTCACCAGAATGTCCACCCAATAATCCTTTAACAACTAAAGTATAAGCCTGACTATCACTTTTTTCATATACAAAACTCTTTGTTAATAAAACTCTTTTTCCACCAGCAGAAGTTGTTGTCACTTCTGATTCGTTTTCACAATCCAATCCAATCATTCTTCTCGATCTAATCAAAGTAGGATCTAAATGAATAGCTCCATATAAACCAATTTCCTCTTGTACCGTAAACACGCATTCTAATGGTGGATGTAAAGCAGCTTTGTCATCTAATAAAGCTAAAATGATTGCTACACCACAGCCATCATCAGCACCTAATGTTGTACCTTTTGCTTTTAAAAAACCATCTTCAATATATAAATCTATTGGATCATTTTCAAAATCATGCTCCACATCTTTATTTTTCTCGCAAACCATATCCATATGCCCCTGCAGCATTAAAGGTTTATGCCCCTGATATAAAGATGATCCATCTTTATAAATAACAACATTGTTCATATCATCACGAACATATTTTAATTCTCTTTCTTTCGCAAAGTTCTCTAAATAATCAGCAATCTTTTCTTCATGATATGAACCTCTAGGCACCTGCGAAATTTCTTCAAAAAAACGATAAACACTAACATAACTATCTAACACTGACACATTTATTCCTCCTATCTCTTTACAATTAAATCTGTAATTCCCTGATTCAATGATAATTCTATTCTTTCTATCTTAGGATGACTCCTAAACTCTTTTCTAACCATATTTTTTAAAACATTTCCATGATTATAACCATGTATAATTCTCACTACACTTACATTATAATCAATTTCTTTTAAAACTTTCATAATTTTATTTTTAGCATGAATACTTGTCATCTCATGCACATCAACTTCTTTTATCATTTTTCAATAACTCTATCTCTTCTTTTGTTAAAGATCTATATTCTCCTAATTTTAATGTTTCATCTAATTCAATACCACCAATAGAAACTCTCTTTAAAGAAACAACTTCATTTTTAATAGATAAAAACATTTTCTTTACTTGATGATATTTACCAGTATATATCGTTACATAACAGTGATTATCATCAATTATTTCCATTAATGCATTTTCACACTTTATATTTCTATCTATAATAATACCATTTTTAAATTGATTAACGTTATCTAAAGATAATGATTTCTTTACTGTCACATAATACTTTTTTAAACAATGATTTTGTGGTAATGTTACTTTTTTTACTAAAGCTTTATCATCAGTTAAAATCATTAATCCTGTAGTATCTTTATCT
>CAZWZD010000106.1:0-5807 GCA_964638235.1 uncultured Erysipelotrichales bacterium | reverse complement strand
AGGTTTGAAATCGAATATATGTTTGATACAATAAAGAATACATTAGGATATGATATATTGAGAGAGAATAATGTTAAGATGAGTATACATCAATTTTATAGGAAATTAAGACAGGTAAAGGTCATTAGAAACAATCAAGATAAGAAAGACAGATATGAATTAGAAGGCATTCCAAAGAAAGTACGCACATTATTATCAGATTTAGAAATTATATCGTAGAAAATTGGAATTTTGTGTTATATTATACTAGACAATTCATCTTTCTTCAAGCGTATGAAGTGAAGGTATAAAATCACTCTCAATACTTGATATAGCATAAGTATTATGCAAATGTAAAAATGGAGGGAATTTTGATGATGAATTTGCAGGAGATGTTTATGCCAAGCTGGGATTTGAAAGAATAAGGGATCATTATTGGGCACCAACGAATAAAGTTCATTATACTTATTTATTAAAAAATGAAAAATTTATTTGAATACCCATAATCCACAGGTAAATCTTAATTTTTTCAATAAGCACCCATAAAAAGGTGTTTATAACATATATTTGAAAACATGATTTTTCCTTGAACAATGTTATTTTAAGTGAGATATTCAAAACTGAAAAGTCAGGATATGTTGGTACAGCATGAAAGAGTGTTTGCAGTGCATTTTATTTGCATAAACTGTCTTCTGTAATGAAAAAAGCACTGAAAAACAAGACTTTCATCAAAGCTGACAGAAGTAATGCATGAGTATGTCCACATACTTTACATTTGACTCTCTGAATTCTTAATTTTATAAGTCCAGAAGGTGTTTTTATATGTCTTGTGTAGAATCCGTATCTTATAAAATTGACTTTAAGACCACAGGGACATTGTGCAGATAAGAGATTATAATCAGTATTCAGTTTATCATAAATCATTTGATAATTATTATTGAAATCATTGGTGAAATACGTTATCATAATATTGTTCTTTGAACAGGGGATAAAGACTAACATTGGCGTGAGGGTCTTTATCCTTTTCCTTTCTTTTTTTTATACGATACAACAAAAGCCATATAAAATAAAGTGATTATTCTATAATCATTTTATTTTATATAGCTGTTTTAATTAATTTTAATATATTGATGGTTTTTTATATCAAATAAAAAGCTGATCTTTTTATTTTCATAAACCTCCTGATTGGCTTAGAAATAATACCTCATCATAAATAAGGAGATAATATGAAGAAAAATCTAATTGTTTATTTTTCAAGATGTAGAGAAATTTATGCACATGGTAAAATTGTTGATTTAAAAAAAGTAAACACTGAAATTATTGCAGAAATGATACATTCATAATTTTTTTGGAAGTTAATAAACTGGGAGCACATCATCCAGCCATTTCTAACGTATTAAAAACATTGTTAGAAGAACAAGCTGGTAAATATAAACTGTTTCATCGAAAAAAATAATTTCATTATTAGATGTTGTTTTGATAGCTTTCTTTTTATCAGCTATCCTAGCATACGATGATATTCATTTTGAAACAACAACACATCCTTGTGGTCCAGTTATTAGTGCTATATTAGCCCTTGCAAGAATAAAACTGGTATCTTTGTATGAAATATTAAATGCATTTTTAATACCAATTGTCACAATGGATAGTTTACAAGCAAAATTTCAGAGGTATAGGATCAACCGTTGCTTTATTTCATCTTCTTAAATTTAATAAAGATGAAATAAAAAGTGCTATTTATTCCAGCTATCGCAAACAAGAACAGCTTTTTATCAGCAATGCTTGAAAAATAAAATGACTTGCTCATTTACATCACTAATAGAAAAAATATGTTAATTAATCAATTGACTACTAATCCAAATATAAAGGAAGCAAGAGTTGGATTGAGTAAATATACATTATTAAATTCATCATGTAAACCTTATCTTTTTGGTTTTATTAGTTTCAATGCTATATCATTGTTAGTTCAACAGATTTTAAAGAAATGATTGTAGAAGTATCTTTTAGAGTTAAAATATTAGGCTCGAACAACAATTTTCAAACAATGTATGATAGTTTTGTATCTTTACCATATATCATTGTTTTAATATTAAAAGATAAGAAAGATGCTTATATACCTTTAAATAATAATTTTGTTGTTATTCAAGAAATAATGAATAAGATTTATAATTAAAGAAAATAAAGAAATGAAAGTTGAAGAAATATTTATATTGATAATAAAGAGTATTATTTAAAAAATGCACCTGAATCTATTAATAATCCAATGAAACATAATGAAGTTATAGCAAAATAAAAAAATAACTCAAACTGATATTAATTTTATAGATAACTTTAAATAGTATGCTTTTAAGTTATAGTACATTTCTATATTGATATTGTACTTTTTAAAATAAAAAAATTAAAATGTGAGTGTAAAAAGAAAGAGGGATAAAAATGAAAACATGGTTAATTACAGGATGCTCAAGTGGAATTGGAGCAGGTATTGCAGAAGCAGTACTAAGAAGTGGAGATCAAGCAGTTGTAACTGCTAGAAATAAAGATAAAGTTAAAGATATAGTTGATCAGTATCCTGATAGAGCATTAGCTTTATCATTAGATGTTTGTGATAATGAAAGTATTAAAAATGCTGTTAAAGAAGCATATGAAAGATTTGGAACTATTGATGTATTAGTTAATAATGCAGGATATGGTTATCGTTCAGCAGTAGAGGAAGGAGAAATAGAAGCTGTTCAAACTTTATATCAAACAAATTTGTTTGGACCTATTGAATTAATAAAAGCAGTATTACCTAAGATGAGAGAACAAAAATCAGGATTTATTTTAAATGTAACTTCAATAGCAGCAGCTAGAAGTGCTATTGGTTCAGGATATTATGCTTCATCTAAAGCAGCTTTAGAATTATTAACAAATGGTTTAATGAAAGAATTAGCACCATTAGGTATAATAGCAATGGTTGTACAACCAGGAGCATTTAGAACAAGATTTTATGATGGAGAATCATTACAAGGAACAAAGAGTGCCATTGGTGATTATGAAAGTACTGTAGGAAAAACAAGACCAGGAAATTTTGAAAATAAACATCAACAAGCTGGTGATCCTGATAAAGCAGGAGAAGTTATTGTTAAAGTGGTTAATGGCGATGAACATCCAGAAATCTTAACATTAGGAAGAGCTGCCGTAACAGCTGTAAAAAGTACATTAGAAGCAAAAATTGAAGAATTGGATAAATGGGCAGATATTTCTGCATCATGTGATTATGAATAGGAGAGAAGAAAATGAGAAAAGTACAATTAGGAAAAACTAACATGTATGTAAATGTGATAGGTTTAGGTTGTATGGGACTATCACATGCAAGTGGAACACCAACACCAAAAGAAGAAGCTATTAAAGTTTTACAAGAAGCACATAAAATTGGATATGATTTCTATGATACTGCTGAATGTTATACTGGAATTAATCCAGATGGTAGTATTAATTATAATGAAGAATTAGTTGGTGAAGCAATTAAAGATTTTAGAAAAGATGTTATTCTTTGTACAAAATTTGGAGTAACACATAAAGGAGATCATTTAGAATTTGACTCATCACCACAAAGAATTAGATCTTCATTAGAAGGTTCATTAAAGAAATTACAAACAGATTATATCGATGTTTACTATCAACATAGAATTGATCCTAATGTTGAACCAGAAGTTGTTGCAGGAGTTATGAAAGAATTAATAGCAGAAGGAAAAATTAGAGCATGGGGTATTTCAGAAGTAAATGAAGAATATTTAAGAAGAGCTCATGCTGTATGTCCTGTAACTGTTATCGAAAATAGATATTCAATGATGGCAAGATGGCATGAAAACTTATTAAATGTATGTAAAGAGTTAGGAATTACTTATGTTGCCTTTTCACCAATGGCTAATGGAGCATTGACTGGAGCATATCAATCAAAGAAAGATTTTGGTAATGGAGATCAAGACTTTAGAGTGAACATGCCTCAATATACTGATGAAGGAATTAAGAAAACAAATGAATTATTAGAAGTTGTTAATAAAATTGGTAAAGAACATGGTGCTACTAGTGCACAAATGTCATTAGCATGGATGATTAATAAATTTGATAATATTATTCCTATTCCTGGTTCAAGAAAAGTTGAAAGATTAGCTTCTAATTTTGAAGCAGGAAATGTAGAATTGAGCGAAGAAGAAGTTAAAACAATTGATGAAAAATTAAATACTATGGAGTTTAAAGTATTTGGAGGACATTAATGAAAAAAGAATAACTATTTCATATAATGGAAATCCTTTTGGACTAGTCTATAAAGATGCAATCAAAGAAAACAGAGAAGGACAAGTCCATATTCATCCTATCTCTTATGAATCCTTAGGTGCAGAAATTGCAGCTAATATATATACTCCTTGTCAAAATAGCGAAACAAAGTTATATCCTGCTATTGTTGTTGCTCATCCTAACGGAGCTGTTAAAGAGCAGGCTGCTGGATTATATGCTCAAAAATTAGCTGAAAAAGGATACATTACTATTGTTGCTGATGCATATTCAACGGGAGAAAGTGGTGGAGAACCACGCAATCAAGATATTCCATATTATAGGATAGAAGATATTAGAAGAATGACTGATATTATTTCAGTTTATCCAGGAGTAGATAGATCAAAAATAGGAGTATTAGGTGTATGTGGTGGTGGTGGATATACTTTATCTGTTGCTCAAACTGATAAGAGATTAAAAGCTATAGCAACTATTTCTATGTTTAATACCGGAGCAATTAGAAGAGAAGGTTTTCAAAATAGCCAAATCGATACAATTATTCAACGTTTAAATGAAATAGCATTATTACGAGAAAAAGAAGTTGTGGAAAATAATCTTGTTTACAATGGAGATATGAGTGATATGGATCCAAATGTTGCTCATAAATTACCTATTGACATGTATAGGGAAGGCTATGAATATTATGTAGAAACACATAGGCACCCATCTTCTCACTCAAGATATTTACAAAGAAATTTGATGGATCTAATGGCTTATGATCCTGTTCAATTTATGTATCTTATAGATCAGCCTTTACTAATGATCGTTGGTGATAAAGCAGATACACAATATATGAGCGAAGATGCCTACAACATGGCTATAAATGCTAGAAACAAAGAACTTTATAAAATTAAGAATGCTACTCATGTTCAAACTTATTATGTAACTGAGATTGTAGATGAAGCCACTAACAAATTAGATGATTTTATAAAAAATTTACAAAGCATAGTCGATTGATTATGCTATTTTACTTCATACAAACATTTATTTTAGTTATAATAGTAATGAGGAGGATGATTTTATGTTTAAACAAATGCAATATTTTATATCAGTAGTAGAAACTGGAAGTTTTACTAAAGCAGCTGAGGAATGTTATATATCCCAATCAGCTATTTCTCAACAAATAAAAGCTTTAGAAGAAGAAATGGATGTTCAGTTATTAATAAGAAAAAATAGATCTTTTTCTTTAACGATGGCGGGAGAATTTTTTTATAAGCACTGTAAAGATATACTTTTGGAACTAGAAACATTATGTAAAAGAACAAAAGAAATAGAAGAAGATGAAAATGTATTAAATATTGGTTATTTAAGAGTTTATCCAGAAAAAGAACTAAGAGAAGCAGTCTTAGAGTTCTCTGCATTATATCCCCATGTTTTTATTAATTTAAAAAGAGGTAATCATGAAGAATTGTATAACTATTTAATAAGTGGTAAAGCAAGTCTTGTAGTAAGTGAACAAAGAAGAGCATTTCATGATGATTATGTAAATTATCATTTTTTACATATGGATTGTT
>CAZWZD010000105.1:0-5841 GCA_964638235.1 uncultured Erysipelotrichales bacterium | reverse complement strand
GAGTAGAAGGTTTTATTCTAGGAACAAGTGCCTTATTTGGAAAAGATAAGAGTTACCAAGAGATATGTCAAGAGTTGAGAGGTTTGTAATATGAAGTGTCCAAAATGTGGAAGAAAGATAGATAATCATTCAAAGTATTGTGAATATTGCGGTTATAAAGTAACGAAAAACAAGGATTTAGTGAAGGATGAAGTAAGTAAGAATGTTTTTGGATTGTTATCGATGTATACGTTTTTAATGACACTGATTTTATTTACGATTCTTCCAATGATATTGAATGTTTTTGGTATTTCTTTTAATACACCGTTAGCTTATATAGGATATGGTTTATCAATCATATTTGAACTTATAGGTATGGTGATATGTAAGAAGGATAAGTCTATTGATATGGTCGCTTCAGGTATGAATTATGGAAGTGTTGCTATGGCGTTTAGTCTATTTATGCTAATAGCTACCTTTGTCAATATGTAATGGAGGTATTGGTATGTATTGTAAGAATTGTGGAAAAGAAGTAAGTGATGATGCTCAGTTTTGTAAATATTGTGGTACGAAGTTTATTAGTAAAGAGAAAGTTAATGGTAGAGTGATCGCAAAGGAAATAGAAACAGAGAAAAAAGTTAAGAATAAGAATGCGATTATTTCGCTTGTATTAGCTATTGCTGCGTTAATAGGATGTATGATGCCGTTTTCTTCGTTTGGATGGTTGATTATTGTATTAGTAGCTATATGTGCATTGTTATCTTTATTCTTTAGATTGAGAGGTAAAAATGAAATGTATATGATTTATGATTCTCAAGGATTATTAGTTGGTAAAACAATGATGAATATGAGTTTATGCATTTCAATTTTATGTTTAATACTTGCATTAGTCAGTATTACACGTTTTATTTAATGGCTCATAATTATATATATAATTGTGATAGATCAAATCTTATAAAAAAGGGAGGAAATATTAATGGATGAAAACAAGGGTTTGATGAATTCTTTTATGAAAGTCATGGATAAAATGGCTGGTCCAATGACTTCATTTGGGAATTTAAAAGCAATTAAAGCTATTCAAAATGGGGTTAGTTGCTTCTGTTGGGATTACAATCATTGGAGCAATCTTTATGTTATTGTTTGTTTTCTCAACTCCTAATTATTTAGCTGAAGGCTTAACTATTTTGCCATTCTTTAGTGGTATTGCTAGTAAATTCTTAGTTGTTAATGGTTTGACTATGAGTTTGCTTGCACTTTATGTATCAGTCTCTATCGCAATAGCGTTTGGTGAGGAATATGGTATTGAACCAATGACTAGTGCTTTTAGTGGATTGATGGCATTCTTATTATTATCAAATGCTGGTACTGATACTGTAGCATTAGTTAGTGATATTACATCAGATGCTATAGTAGATGGTGCTTTTACAGGTTCAACATTTAGTGCTTTAAATGTTACTAATTATGGTGGTGGAGGATTGATTGTCGCTATCCTTGCTGGATTATGTTCTGTATATATTGTTCATTTATGTTATAAACATAATATTAAGATCAAATTACCAGATAATGTTCCACCAGCAATTGGAAATTCATTCTCATCATTGATTCCATATTTCTTTATTGCATTAATTTGCTGGATCATAAGAACTATTATAGGTTTAGATTTGGCTCAATGGTTTACTGATGTATTATTACCTGTATTAGGAGCTGCTGATAATTGTTTCACTTATACATTATTTAATTTCATAAAAGCATGCTTATGGTCAGTAGGATTACATGGTGATAACATGTTAAATGCTATTCAAACACCTATGACAACTATTTGGTTAAACGAAAATGTTGCAGCTGCTACTGCAGGACAAGCTCTTCCTCATGTTTGGACAGCAAGCTTAATGCGTTTAGATCAATGGGTATCTTCTGTATGGCCAATTCTTGTATTGTTATTAACTTCAAAGAAATTAAAACATATGAGACCATTCGCAATTGCATGTACTCCAGCTGCTATCTTTGGAATCATTGAACCAGTTATGTATGGATTACCAATCGTTTTGAATCCTTACTTCTTTATTCCAATGATCATTAGTCATACTGTTACATCAATTATTACATATATGTCATTTGCAGTAGGTTTAGTTGGAAGAATCTATATTAATACACCTTGGTGTTTACCAGCTCCATTTATTGCTGTACTTGGATCTGGAATGGATATTAAAGGAGTATTACTTGTTGCAGTTAACTTTATTGTTGGTTTAATTATCTTCTATCCATTCTTTAAATCTTATGAGAAATCAGAAGTCGCAAAGATGGAAGCAGCAGAATAAATATATTATGTGATAGGGATTTATCCCTATCACATATTACAAGGAGGAAATAAGATGAAATGTGTAAAATGTCATAAAGAAATTGATGATGATTCAAAATATTGTCCATATTGTGGAGCAGAAGTTCTAACAAGAAAAGAAAAACAAAGAAAGAAACTCTTTTATACAAATGAGTATGAAGATAATATCAATAGTGATAAATGCAGGAATTTCTTTTTTATAGGATTTTTCATATTTGATCTTATTATCTCTAGCATTATTGGTATTATGAATATTCCTAATATATGGGTATATGTTATAAGTTCTATTCTTTATATTATATCTATTATATATGGTTTAAAAGGAATAGGTTATGCTTTAAATCTAAAGAAAAATGGTAAGAGAGCATCAGGACTAGTATCTTGTATTTTAATAGGTTCTACTAGTTTGATTATTATGATCGTTAATCTTGTAAGTGTTTATCAATTATTTTAGAAGGAGGAAGGAATTATGAGTTTTAGAGAAGATTTTTTATGGGGTGGAGATATAAGTGCTGCCCAATGTGAAGGAGCCTGGAATGAAGATGGAAGAGCTCCTACAGAAACTGATTTTATGTTAGGCGGAAATAAAGATCAGTTAAGGTATATCACTTATAGAAATAGTGATGGCAGTTATGGAAAAGCACCAGTTATGATTACTGGCAAGATCCCTCAAGATGCTCATTATGCTTGTATTGATGGAGAGTTTTATCCTAATCATAAAGCAGTAGATCATTATCATCATATGGAAGAAGATATTGCTTTATTAGCTGAAATGGGCTTTAAAGCTTTAAATCTAACTATATCTTGGGCAAGAATTTATCCTAAAGGATATAAGAATGGTGTTAACCAAGCAGGAATAGAGTTCTATCTTAAAGAATTAGAAGAATGTCAGAAATATGGAATTGAACCTATTGTTACATTATATAAATATGATATGCCTGTCTATTATATAGAAGAAATGGGTGGCTGGACTAATCGTGAATTAATAGATGAGTTTGTAGAATTTGCGAAAGTATGCATGAAAGAATATAAAGGATTAGTAAAATACTGGATTACATTTAATGAAATTAATGTTTTATTAATGATGGGAGGATTATTAAAGGATTATCCTAAACAGCAATTATTTGATGAATTACATAATCAATTAGTAGCATCAGCTAAAGTAGTACAATTAGCTCATCAAATAGATGAGAGTTATTTAGTAGGAAGTATGAATGCAGGAATCTTTAATTATCCTTTAACTAGTGATCCTAAAGATATTATCTTAACTCAAAAAGATATGCAAGATAGATTCTATTATACAAGTGATGTTCAAGCTAGAGGATATTATCCTTCATATTCTAAAAGAATATGGAAGAATAATCATGTAGTCATGCATATAAGTGAAGAAGATCAATTAGATTTATTAAATGGTAAAGTTGATTTCTTTGCATATTCATATTATATGACGAATTGTATAACAACTCATGATGGTGCAATTACAACAGCAGGAAATTTATCATTAGGAGTACAAAATCCATATTTAAAGATGAGTGACTGGGGATGGCAAATAGATCCTGATGGATTAAAGTATACATTACATATGATCTATGATCGTTATCAAATGCCATTATTAATAGTAGAAAATGGTTTAGGAGCATATGATACTTTAGAAGAAGATAAAACAATTCACGATCAATATCATATAGATTATATGAAAGCTCATATAGAAAAAATGAAAGAAGCAGTAGAAGAAGGAGTAGATTTAATAGGGTATACGATGTGAAGCTGTATAGACTTATGTGCAGCATCTACAGGAGAGGTATCAAAGAGATATGGTTTTATTTATGTGGATGTAGATGATGAAGGAAATGGAACTTTTAAAAGATATAAGAAAGATTCATTTTATTGGTATAAACATGTTATAGAAACTAATGGTGAAGATTTATAAGGAGGAGAAAAATGAGTGATGTAGTAAGATTAATTAGTGCTTCTAAGACGGAGATCAAAAAAATGTCTCCAATGGAATTAAAGGAATCTATCTTTAAATCAGAAGGTAGAGTTGTAATGGGTCAGCATTTATTATTTGCAGGTCCTGGATTAGTAAGAGGTGTCACGAATAGTGAATTGATGTTTGCCTGGGGTGCTGACATGGTTATGTTAAATACTATTGATTTGGATGATATGTCTAATAATCCTGGACTATGTGATTTAACATTACAAGAATTAAAAGAAAGATGCAATAGACCTATAGGTGTATATTTAGGATGCCCAAAGGAAGGCTACGATGATGGTGGAAAGAAAGCATTATATCGAAGAGAAGGAATGTTGGCTTCAAAAGAACATATTCAAAAATGTATAGATATAGGTGCAGATTTCATCGTATTAGGAGGTAATCCAGGAAGTGGAACTTCAATTGAAGATGTTATTGCATGTACAAAGATTGCTAGAGAAATATGTGGAGATCAGATGCTTATCTGTGCTGGTAAATGGGAAGATGGTATTAATGAGAAAGTATTGGGAGATCCATTAGCAAATTATGATGCGAAAGAGATTATTAGAAGATTAATTGATGCAGGTGCAGATTGTATAGATTTACCAGCACCAGGATCAAGAAATGGTATTACTGTTGAAATGATTAGAGAATTAGTAGAATACGTTCATCGTTATAAAACAGGAACATTAACATTATCATTTTTAAATAGTTCTGTAGAATGTGCTGATCCTGATACTATACGTTTAATAGCTTTAAAAATGAAAGAAACTGGTGCAGATATACATGCAATCGGAGATGGAGGATTTGCAGGATGCAGTTCACCTAAAAATGTATATCAATTATCAGTATCATTAAAAGGTGAACAATATACTTGGTTTAGAATGGCAAGCGTTAATAAATAGGAGGCAATTATGAAAATAGGAATAGGAAATGATCATATTGCAGTTGAATATAAAAAGGAAATAAAGAAGTATATTGAAGATAAATATGGATATGAAGTCATTAATTATGGTACTGATAGTACTGAAAGATTTCATTATCCTATATCTGGAGAAGCAGTCGCAAATGCAGTTATAAGTGGTGAGGTAGATAAGGGCATCGTTATATGTGGAACAGGTGTAGGTATTTCATTAGCAGCTAATAAAGTCAATGGTATTAGATGTGTAACATGCAGCGAGCCGTATAGTGCGAAATTATCAAGAGAACATAATAATACTAATATGTTAGCATTTGGAGCTAGAGTAGTAGGTATAGAATTAGCTAAAATGATCGTAGATGCCTGGTTATCAGCAGAATTTGAAGGAGGCAGACATCAAATAAGAATAGATATGTTAAAAGACATAGAAGAAAGACAAAGATAATTTCTTAAGAACATATCAGCATGTGTTCATAACTCCCTAATCATAAAGTGATTATCTTAAATAAAGTATTGATTATATGATCATAATTCATTATCATATGAATTATGATCATATTTATATTGAAGGAGAAATTATGAGTAAACAAATTATTAATGATTTTACTAAAGGAAATATTTTTAAACAAATTT
>CAZWZD010000104.1:0-5888 GCA_964638235.1 uncultured Erysipelotrichales bacterium | reverse complement strand
TTCTTCAATATTCTGATATAAATCTTTACTTATACCTACATCATAATATCTATACCATGGATGATATCGATCAATACTTCTTTGAGATAATTTCATTTTTCCTTCAGGCAAACAAGTTGTAAAGTTGATATAAAGATGATCAAAATCTTCCAATATAAAATTGTTTTCTCTAAGTTTCATAACTATTCTATGAATTATTATATTCAATTCCTTATCAGCAAAACTATATGGATGAGCATTACCATCAATATTATCTATATCACTTTTATAAACTCTTATATCACTAATTATCTTCATTAAATTTCTCCTTTTTTATATATAACAAAAAAGAATAATCACAAGGATTATTCATTAACTTTCTTTTTTAAAGATGAACTTACTTTAAATACTGGAGCTTTTCTAGCAGGAATCATAATTTCCTCACCAGTTCTTGGATTTCTTCCTTTACGTTCTTTCTTTTCATTGACTTCAAAAGTTCCAAATCCTTTTAAAGCTACATTCTCGCCTTCTTTTAAAGTTTCAGTAACAACCTCCACAAATGCATTGATAGCAGATTCTGCCTGATCTTTTGTTAAACCGGTATTTTGAGCAATTTTGCCAGCTAATTCTAATCTATTCATACTTTCATCTCCAATCTCATTTATTGGGTTATGTCCCGTTCGTATTATATACATAAGTATAACCAAATACAAGAATTTTATAAACTTTTTAAAAGCTTACAAAGCTTTATAACTTCTTCTTTATCTGTTGCCCATGATGTGACAAAACGAACTCTTGTATGATTATCATCAATTGGCTGAATATGAGAAATTATATATTCTTTTTCAATAATTTCAATATCCTTGTTTTCCATATCTAAGAAAAGCTGATTTGTATAACTATCAACCAATAATTCATATTTTTTAAGCAATGCTTCTTTAATCATCATTGATACTTCATTTTCATATCTTCCAATTTCATAATACAAATGATCTGTAAATAAAGCAGCAAATTGTATTCCCAATAATCTTCCTTTAGCTAACATACCCCCTCTTTGTTTTATATGATAGCGAAAATCTTCTTTTAAATCATCATTATTAATGATAATTGCTTCTCCAAATAAAGCACCAACCTTTGTACCACCAATAGTAAATACATCACTATATTTAGCTAGATCTTCTAATGATGGAGCATCTTCTATAACTAATGCACTTGCTAATCTCGCTCCATCAACATATAAATACAACTTATGAGAACTTGTATATTCAAAAATTTCTTTTAATTCTTTTAAAGTATAATAACTTCCTAATTCTGTTGTTTGTGAAATGTATACAAGTTTAGGCTGAACCATATGTTCATCAACATGAAATTTTACAATTTTATCAATTGCTTCAACTGTTAGTTTACCATTAACATGAAGAGCTGTTAAAACTTTATGCCCAGTTGCTTCAATAGCACCTGTTTCATGAACATTGATATGTCCTTCATTTGATGAAATAACAGCTTGATAAGGTTTTAAAATACTTGCTATTACAGTTGTATTTGCCTGTGTACCTCCAACAACAAAATGAATATCACTTTGACTTTTTATTTCTTTTCTTATTAATTCTTTTGCTTTTATGCAATACTCATCTTCTCCATAACCAACGCTTTGTTCTTCATTTGTTTTCTCTAAAGCTTCTAATACTTGAGGATGTGCTCCTTCACTATAATCATTTAAAAAACTATACATTTCTATTACTCCTAACTTTTATATAATAATCCATATCTTATATAAATAATATTTAATAATCCCTCAAATGATAATGTTCCCTGCATTGATGATTGTGTATAATCACTTTCAAAACCTTCTAAACAGTAAATATAATCAATATCATCATTTTTATATTCTTTATTTAAAGTAATTAATAATATTTTAGGTCGAGATTCTTTCACTTTTTTTACTAATGAATTAATTAATTCAACTCTCGCTCTTACCGATAAAATAACAACCAAACTATCTTTATCAATTAAATCTAATCTTTGAATTTCATCTCCTCTTTCAACAAAAGCATAAATAAATTTCTTCAACTTCAATAATTTTAACTGAAAATCATTAGCTAATATTTTATTAAACTGATAACCATAAAAATGTACTTTTGTAGCATCATGTATCATTCTGCATATTTTATCTATTTCAAAAATATTTATACTCTTTTGACCTAATTTCAATGCTTCAATAGTATCATTATATACTTTATCTACTAAATATTGAGGATTTTCTTTAATTCTATTTAACTGCTCTTCATCAAAATGAATTTCATCTTTTGTTGTTTCAAGAGCAATTGCCATCTCCTGTTTAAAATTCGCAAAACTTCTACAATTAATGTCTTTACAAAATCTAGAAATCGTTGCAGGTGAAGTAAAACAAATATCAGCTAATTCATTAATTCCAATAGTAGGTATTTTATCTAGATTTGTTAAAATTGTATGAGCGATGGTATAATACATATCCTGATTAGAAGATACATTCACATATGTCATAAGCGTATAAAGAAGATCCACTTCATTATAACTATCATTATTCATTATTTTTCCCCTTTAAATAATTTCTTCTGCCAATTTCATATAAATCATTTCCCTCACTATCAATAATAACAGTTAAAGGTAAATCCTTAACTTCTAACTTTCTAATAGCTTCAGGACCTAAATCTTCAAAAGCAATAACTTCGCAAGATTGAATACACTTGCTGATGTATGCTCCAGCACCACCAATAGCACCAAAATATACACCTTTATATTTCATAATTGCATCTTTAACAGTTTGATTACGATAACCTTTTCCAATCATTCCTCTTAATCCAAGCGATAATAACAATGGCGAATAAGCGTCCATTCTTCCACTTGTTGTAGGTCCACCACTACCAAATACAGCACCAGGCTTTGATGGTGTAGGTCCTACAAAATAGATAATTTGATTGTTAACATCAAAAGGTAATTTTTCTCCTTTTTCTATCATCTGAACCAATCTTTTATGAGCAGCATCTCTACCAGTATATATCGTTCCTGATAATAGAATTTGATCTCCTGCTTTTAATGAAACAGCTTTTTTTTCATCAAATGGAGTTGTTAAATAAATCATAATACAACCTCCTTATGTCTAGCAACATGACAGCAAATGCTTACTGCAACGGGCATTCCTGCAATGTGAGTTGGATATGTTTCTATATTCAATGATAAAGCAGTTGTTTTTCCTCCATATCCAGCTGGACCAATTCCTGTTTGATTAATTTTATCTAATAATTCTGTTTCTAAAGCTGCATATCTTTCATCTTCATGATGAGTACCAATTTCTCTCATCATTGCTTTTTTAGATAACAAAGCTACTCTATCAAAAGAACCTCCTATTCCAACTCCAATAACCATTGGTGGACAAGCATTCGGTCCAGCATCATTAACAACTTTTAATACAAAATCTTTTATTCCTTCTACACCATCACTTGGTTTTAACATTTTAATTTGACACATATTTTCAGAACCAAATCCTTTTGGAGCAACTGTTATTTTTAAATTATCACCTTCAACAATATCATAATTAATAATTGCAGGAGTATTATCTTTAGTATTAATACGATCAAACACTGGATCATTTACAACACTTTTTCTCAAATATCCTTCTTGATATCCCTGTCTAACACCTTCAAATATGGCATCTTTTAAATTTCCTACTATATGAACATCTTGCCCTATTTCCACAAATACACAAGCCATTCCCGTATCCTGACAAATAGGTGAAGATGTATTTTCTGCAATCTTTGCATTTTCCTTTAATACTTTTAATGTTTCTTTTGCTAAATCATTATCTTCATCTTCTATAGCATCAAACAAAGCCTGTTTTACATCAACTGGAAGATAATAATTAGCTTGCATACATAGTTTTTTTACTGCTGATACAACTTCATCAAATTGAATAGTTCTCATGAAACTCCCCCTTAGCTTCTTATATTATATAGAAAACAAATATAAATTACAAGAAAAAAAGAACATCTACTCAAGATGTCCTTGCAGTTCCTTTAATGAAGGATAATATAAAGAATAATAACGTAAAGACATTAATTCCACTAAAGTAAGCAAAGCATGTTTACCAATTTTCTTTTCCTGATTACTTCCTAATAAAATACGATGACTTATTGGCATATCTAAATCTAAAGTAGGATTGCTTGTTATTAATACAACTTTACAATTAGATTTCCTTATGTATTGTAATATTTTATGTCCACTATTTACAAAAAAACCATTAACAGTGATAATAATTGCAAGATCAGAAGAATTTAATTTTTTAGCACATTGCAGTTGTCTATCCACATCCATATAAGCGATGCTAAACTTTTCTAACATTAATAAATCTGTTTGAAAATGCATTGCTGCACTCTGTGAAAATTGAGTTCCAAAGAAAACAATATTTTGACTTTGATGAATTAATTCTAGAGTACTATCAATTTCTTTCCAATCCAAATACTTAGGTAGTAAAGATAGATTTGATGTAATTTGATTTACATACTGAATAGAAGCTCCATTAGGATTTTCTTTCATGAGTTTTAATGGAACACGTATTAAATTATTAAATTTCTTTTTATTTGAATGAAAGCTATGACATTCCTGTTTTAAATGAGCAAAATTTTCATATCCTAATGTCCTGCAAAAACGAGAAATTGTTGCTGGAGAAACAAAACATTCCTCAGCCATTTCTCCAATACGCATGGTTGAGATACGATAAAAATTATTAGCCATAAACCAAGCTATCGCATAATTAATGTCATCTTCGCTTGCACTGTCCAAATATATTATAAGCCTATAAAATAAATTCTTCATATTTTCGCCACTTTCACTATCAATTATACTACTTTCAAAACTTTTTTAACATTGATTTTTTAACAAATGATAAAATATTATCTAAAGTTCATCGATTTCACATTTTTTTTGACATTTATTTTATAATTTTACACAAAAAATATTATATACTATAATCGTAGTCAATGATATTAATTTCCCTTCAATAGTTGACTACAGGTATCCTTTTCCCAAACTGATATCTAAGAAAAACAGACGAAAGTCTGTTTTTACTTTTTTTTGAATAAAATATATGATAATGGGTATATTAAGAATGTCGAAAGACAAATTATAATTTTTCCCTTCAAAATATCTCTAAAGAAAAGACAATCGCTATTGATTGTCTTTTCGTATATACATAGTATAAGATGTAGTAACCAAGAAAAAAACAAAAGAAGTTTGTATAAAGTATATTGTATAATCAGTAATTCCATGAATCATAATAACAAATAAATATGATAATACAAGTGCTAGAAAACTTCGATCAATTTTCATCATTGAAACTTTTATACAGCCCATCACTCCATCTTTAATAAATGGAATCAAGCAAGCAACACCTATAACACCATGTGACAAAAAAGGATCAATGTAAATATTATGTGCATGATGTGTTATATGTCCACCATATTCTTCAGCAATATGAAAATATGTTAATGGTCCTTGTCCAATGATCCAATTATCTTTCAATGCTTTCAATGCAGTTATCCAAATATTTTGTCTTGTAAAGAAATAGCTGATAATATTATCTACTCGAGGAAAAATATCAGGAAAACAAATAATGCCAATGATTCCAATGACTAAAACTGTAGTTAAAATCGTTACAGATTTATAATGATGATTAAAATACAGCAAAACAAATATACCTACAGCTAAGGCTGGCCATGCACTACGGCATCCTGTTAAATATAGCATAAATAAATTTAATGCTATAACAATAGTATAATAAAAGATAGATTTTAAGTGTTTTAAACTTAATGAAAGATTAAATGCTTTATAAAAACACATCAATACAAAAAACTCAATCATCATAGCATAATAAT
>CAZWZD010000103.1:0-5921 GCA_964638235.1 uncultured Erysipelotrichales bacterium | reverse complement strand
CAAGGCAAGGTTCAATCTGTTGTTGAAGTTCTCGTTCAAGAAGAACTTTTGAATGAAATGCAGATGAGTACTGATGATTTTGTTCAGAAATTAGAAGATAGTTTAAAAGAACAATATCAGGATCAATTAGATTCCATTAATATGAATGCAGTTGCAACTACAAAGACAATTGATGATGTAAATTATGTAGGTGCTACTGTTACAATGGAAGATAATAGTCAGGATATGAATGTTAAGATAGAGAATAATAAAATGACAATGACTTTACCATTAAGTGATTTTACTGGTTCAGATGAGTCTATCGATGATTTGGGAGATCTTTCTGAATTAAAGAATAGTGGTATGGAAATAAATTTAGTGGTTGAAATGCCTTCTAATCTTACCAGCAATGTAGGTAGTGTTGATGGCAATAAAGTAACGATTGATTTATTGGATGTTATGTATAATCAAACAGTAGATAATATTGTTATTAGCTGTAACTTGAATGAAGGATTGGATGGTGCTCAAATGGTTATGATTGCGATTGGTGTAGGTGCTGTTATTGGAATATTGGTATTTGTTATAAAGAAAAGAAAGAGAGATAAAGAAGATAAAGATGAGTTAGAAGATTTCTAGAGATAGAAATCTTTTTATATGTGATAATGGATAATAAGTAGAATTAAAATGAAGAGAAATATTTTTAATACTTGATTTATTTTTTTAAACATATAGTTCATTTTTTCACCTCTTATCATTATATGTGATAAAAATTATAGAATGATAATGAAAATTAATAGTAGAAAAATATTCTTACATAGCATATAATAAAAGCATCGATTGGAGGTGAACATATGTTAAAGTTTACTAAAATGGAAGGAATTGGTAATGATTATATTTATTTTGATGGTATTCATCAAAATGTTCCATTAAATGAAGATTTTATTAAAAAGATAAGTAATAGAAATTTTGGTGTTGGTTCTGATGGTATGATTGTTATATTAGATTCTGATATTTGTGATTTCAAAATGAGAATGTTCAATCTTGATGGCAGTGAAGGTAAAATGTGTGGAAATGGGATTCGCTGTTTTGCGAAATTTGTGTATGATCATCAGTTTACTGATAAAACATATTTAGAGATTGAAACATTAGGTGGAATTAAGAAAGTTTGGTTAAATGTTGAAAATAATAAAGTAGTAAGTGTCAAGGTAGACATGGGAGAACCAATTATAAAAACAAGTGAAATTCCTTGCTTATTTGATAAAGAAAATATGATTGATGAGGCTCTTGAAGTTGGTGGCAGAGAATATTATGTAACTGCTGTTTCAATGGGAAATCCGCATGTTGTTATATTTGTTGATGACTTAGATTTTGATATTTCAGTTCTTGGAAAGCAATTTGAAACACATCCGATTTTTCCTGAGTCTGTAAATACAGAATTTGTTGTTGTAAAAGATAGAGAACATTTATCTATGAGAGTATGGGAAAGAGGTTCTGGTGAAACAAAGGCATGTGGTACTGGAGCAAGTGCTGTAATGTATGCAAGTTATTTAAATGGTTATTGTGGAACTCATGTTGAAGTAGAACTTCTTGGGGGTACTTTGAATATTGAATATAAAGATGGTCATATATATATGACTGGACCAGCAAGAACTGCTTATGAGGGTATTTTAAATGAGGAGGATTATTAGAAATGTTAAATAGTGCAGAAGAAATTATTGCTTATATTGGAAATGCAAAAAAACAAACACCAGTAAAAGTATATGTTAATGGACATGATTTACCAACAACTGATGAGTTTTTGGTGTTTGGGGTAGAAACAAGCCGTGTATTAATTGGTGATTATGATAAAGTTGTTAAATATTTAGAAGAAAATAAAGATAAGATAACTAATTCTTATTTAGAACAGGATAGAAGAAATAGTGCTATTCCAATGATAGATATGACACATATTAATGCGAGAATAGAACCAGGATGCTTTATTAGAGAAAATGTAATGATAGGTGATAATGCTGTTATTATGATGGGAGCAGTTATCAATATCGGAGCTAAAATTGGTGAAGGAACTATGATTGATATGGGAGCTGTTCTTGGAGGACGTGCTGAAGTAGGAAAAAGATGCCATGTAGGTGCAGGAGCAGTTTTAGCTGGAGTTATTGAACCACCTAGTGCTACACCAGTTGTTTTAGAAGATGATGTATTGATTGGTGCGAATGCTGTAGTTGTTGAAGGTGTGCATATTGGCAAAGGTGCTGTTGTTGGGGCAGGAAGTATTGTTTTGAATGATGTTCCTGCTGGTGCTGTTGTTGCTGGAAATCCAGCTAGAATTATTAAGGAATCAAAAGATGAAAAGACTGAAAGCAAAACTCAATTAATGGATGATTTAAGAAAAATATAGAGGAAACAAATGGAAGATATTGTAAGATGGCGTAGAGAATTACATAGAATTCCTGAATTAGGTTTACATGAATATAAGACAGCTCAATATTTAAGAGATGAATTAACTAAGTTAGGGTATGAGTATGAAATCATTTTAGAAACGGGAACTATTGTTTATATTGATCAGGGAAAAGAAGAAACATTAGCTTTTAGATCAGATATTGATGGTTTAGAAATCAATGAAAAAAATGATATTGATTTTAAGTCTACACATCAGGGAATGATGCATGCTTGTGGTCATGATGGACATATGTCAGCATTATTAGAGTTTGCGAAAAGATTGAAATCTATTGAAAATCCTAAGTATAATTATTTATTAATATTTCAGCCTGCTGAAGAATCGCCAGGAGCTGCTAAAGACGTAGTAAAAACAGGTGTTTTTGAAAAATATAATGTAAAGGCTATTTTTGGAATGCATTTAATGCCTTTTTTAGATGAAGGTGTTATTGGCTGTAAAAGTGGACCATTAATGGCTGAAACGGGAGAATTAGATATTTATATCCATGGGAAGGGAAGTCATGCTGGACTTCCTCATCAAGGAATTGATAGCATTGTTATAGCAAGCGAGGCTATCTCTTCATATCAAAATATTATATCTAGAAGGCTTTCTCCTTTTGAAAATGCTGTTTTAAATATTGGGATGATTAAAGGTGGAACTGCGAGAAATAGTGTAGCTAGTGAATGTGAAATACATGGAACGATAAGAGCTTATAATGAAGAAGTATTTCATTTTATTGTAGATACGATAAAAAGGATTAATCATGGTCTAGAAGAAAATTATGGATGTAAAATTGAAACAACTTGTCCGCCATTATATCCACCTGTTATTAATGATGAAAATGTTTATCAGCGTTTGATGGAAATTGTTGATTTTGATTATTATGAAGAGTTAGATGAACCTTTAATGCTAGCAGAAGATTTTGCTTTTTATCAAAAAGCAATTCCTGGAGTTTTCTTCTTTTTGGGAACAAAAACGAAAGAATTTCAAAGTGGATTACATACTGAAACATTTAATTTTAATGAAGATGTGTTATATAGAGCAGTTGATTTATATGAATTGATTGCAAGAAAATATTAAGAGGGGGGGGGAAAAGTATGGATTATCAAGATGGAGAAAATGTATTTTTAAAAGCATATGGGAGATATGAGCAGTTAATCGAAAAGGGTGAAGGTGTTTATGTGTATGACACGGAAGGTAAAAAATACTTGGATTTCTATTCTGGAATTGGTGTTCTTTCTTTAGGACATTCGCATCCTAAATATATTCAAGCTTTAGAAGAGCAATTACATCAATTGACTCATGTATCTAATTATTTTTATACACCTATTTCTATAGAGGCTGCAAGAAAAGTTGTAGAAGCAACACAGTTATCTAAAGTGTTTTTCTGCAATTCTGGAGCTGAGGCAACTGAAGGTGCTTTAAAACTTGCAAGAAAGTATTATTATTTAAAAAATGGAAAAGCTGATAGCGAAATTATTTCATTGAATCATTCTTTTCATGGAAGAACAACAGGTTCAGTTAAATTAACAGGTAATATTGCTTATCAAGAAGCATTTGGACCTTTGATTGAAGGTGTTAAATATGGGAATATTAATGATTTAGAAAGTGTTGTTGGTTTAGTGAATGATAAAACAGCAGCTATTATTGTTGAACCTGTACAAGGTGAAGGTGGAGTTTATCCATGTACAAAGGAGTTCTTGCAGGGATTAAGAAAACTTTGTGATGAAAAAGATATTTGTTTGATATTGGATGAAGTTCAATGCGGAATGGGAAGAACAGGTACTATTATGACATATTTCCAATATGATATTAAACCTGATATTGTCTGTTTAGCTAAAGGCATTGGCTGTGGTGTACCAGTAGGTGCTTTTGTCGCAAATGAGAAATTTGCGAAAGCTATGCAACCTGGTGATCATGGAAGTACATATGGTGGAAATCCTTTTGTATGTAAAGCTGTAAGTACAGTGTTTGATATTTTAGAGGAAGAACATTTGTTAGAACATGTTCAATCAATTTCTCAATATCTTATTGAAAAATTAGATGAGCTAGTTGAAAAGTATGATGTTATTGTAGAAAGAAGAGGACTTGGATTAATGCAGGGATTAGAGTTAAAAGTACCTGCTAAACAGATTGTTCATGATTTATTTGAAGATGGTGTTATTGTTGTTACTGCTGGAGTCAATGTGGTAAGAATGTTACCTCCATTTATTATAGATGAGTCAAATGTAGATGAATTTATTGAAAAATTAGAAAAAAATTTAAAAAAATGAAAATAAAAAAAGAAATTCTCCTAAAAAAAAGTAATAACTAAATAGGAGGATTTTTTAAATGGGAAAATATTATATAGAATTACAAGATGAACCAAAGGCTTGTGGAGCCTGCTGTATTTATATGATACTTAAGTATCATGGAATCCACGTTGAATTAAAAAGTATTAAAGAAAAGAGCAGAATGGATAACAATGGTATTAGTATGAAAGGAATGCTTGAGTGTTTAAAAGCTTATCAGGTGGAAGCTAAAGCTTATCACGCTTCATTAAATGATATTAAGCAGAATGTACAATTACCATGTATTCTACATTTTGTTATTGAAAATCTAGGACACTATGTTGTTTTATATGAGATCAAAGATGATGAATATATCATAGGTGATCCAAACAAAGGTTTGATTTCTATGTTTGAAGATGAAATAGAAAAAGTTTATTCAAACATGATGATTTCTATTTTACATGTTGGTCGTATTCCTGAGGAGCAGGAGAAGAGCTATTGGAGGTTTTTATTAAACAGTTTTTCTGAATTTTCTGATGAAGTATTATCTTTTCTATTTTCAGGTTTAAGAATTTCAATTTTTAGTTTTTTAGCAAGCTTGTTTTTTCAAATTATTATTGATAAGTTAAACAATCAGACAGCATATTTTTATATGCTTGCATTATCAGTATCATTTTTATTTGTAGAACTATTAAAGACGATAACTCAAAAACATCAGTCAATTCATTTAATAGAATTAAAAAAAGTATTAGATGAAGAATATGTTTTATCTTCAATGTATAATATGTTGGATTTTCCTCTATCTTTTTTTGATAGTGAGAAAGGTTTGATACATAGTCAAATATTAAGTTTATATCAATTGAGTGAGATGAATATAACATTATTTGAAAATATATTGTTAAATGGTATAACGATTTTATTTTTTGTTATTATAATGTTTTTTATGAACTTGTATTTAACATTAGTGGTTATTGCTATGTTATTGATAATTAGTGTTTATATGAAAAGTCAAGTTGATATAGCAGAGCGTATTTCACAAAAATATTTAGAAAAATATTCTAGACATCATTATGCACTATTAGAATACATAGAAAATATTTTCGTGTTAAAAAGATTTAAAGTAAAATCAAGACAGAATTATTATCATGATCAATATATTGATGAAGCTTTGTCAAAGTTAGAAAAAGAAAAGAAGTCGATAGAATTAAATAGTTATGTTTCTTTGATTATTCAATTAT
>CAZWZD010000102.1:0-5922 GCA_964638235.1 uncultured Erysipelotrichales bacterium | reverse complement strand
ATTATTGTTTTAAAAGATGGAATGCTATTATTAGTAGGTTTTCATATTTTTAAAAAAACTGGAAACCATTTAGAACAAGCTCAAATGCCAGGAAAAATAGCAACTTTTGCTTTTTTTGTTGTGTCAATTATATTAATTGTTATTAATCCAGGGATTACAGCTTCAAATATAATGATATATATAACATTATTTTTTATGTTAATAGCAATGATTTATTATGCGAAAGGATTGTATGCATTATCACAGAAAGGAGATTAACTCTCTTTTTTTATATGTTAGAGGAAATGAAAATGGATAAGAGGGAATTAAAAAGAATTTGTTATAATGAGGCTTTAGAAGATAGTATTATAAATGTAGAAATGGTTTTAAATCATTTGAATAAAATTGAAGCTAAAAAGGGATTGATTGATGATAAAGTGTTACTTAAAGATTATACTAAGACAGTACTGGATTTAGAACTTTCACTTGCTTCTTTATGTATATTAATTAGAAAAATGTGTGAAAATCAATTTATTAATATTACGAATGATTTAAGAAGAGATATTAATAGTATTATTCATTCTAATCGTTTTGATTTTGATGATAAAATTATTGTATATTCTCAAAAAGGTGAGGAAAGTGTTGATTTAAAAGAAATATTAGATTTCTGTCATAGTATTATTGATTGACATAATTTTTAGTGAACTTCATTTATAATCATTATGGGTGATAGTTATGAGGAAAAATATAGGAACGATATTAATGTTATTGGGAGTTTTATTAACGATTAATCAAACTATAGAAGATAATATATTTTTTCAAAAAATAAATGCAGTTATTGAAGTATATTGGCCTCTAACTTTAAGCTTTATTGGTATTTACTTAGTATCAACACCCAAAAAAAGAAAGAAATAATGTTGACATAATTGTGTTTTTTTCTATATAATATTTATATAAATACAAATACGATGAAGAGAAAGAGTAAATAATATAAATATCTATAGAGAGTTTCTGGCTGGTGGAAAGAAATGGTAGGTTATTATTGAATACATCTTGGAGTAGGCGGTTGAAAATATAGTAGGCTTGCACGGGTACACCCGTTATAGTGTTAGAGTATGTTTGTACTTGAAAAGGTAATTATCGTGAGGTAATTGTGAATTAAGGTGGTAACACGGTGATCTCTCTCGTCCTTATGGAAGAGAGATTTTTATATTTTAAGGAGGAAGAGAAAATGATTATCGTAATTAAACCAAGAGCTAAAGAAGAAGATTTAAAAAGAGTATTAACTAAAGTAGAAACATTGAATTTAAGACCTCATGTATCAAAAGGGAAAGAAGTTACAATTATTGGATTGGTAGGAGATACAACAAAAGTAGATCCAAGAACAATAGAAGTAGACAGTGCAGTAGAGAAAGTAATGTATGTCAGTGAGCCATATAAGTTAGCTAACAGAGCATTTCATCCAGAAGATTCAATCATTGATGTATCAGGAGTCAAAGTAGGAGGAGAGCATCTAGCAATGATTGCAGGACCATGTTCAGTAGAGTCAAGGGAACAGGTAATTGAAATAGCCAAAGCAGCTAAAGCCGCAGGAGCAAATCTGCTTAGAGGAGGAGCATTCAAACCAAGAACATCACCATATGCATTTCAGGGGATGGGAAGCGAAGGATTGGATATACTAGTAGCTGCTAAAGAAGCAACAGGATTACCAATCGTATCTGAACTAATGAGTGCAGAATATATTGAGGAATTTGATGAAAAAGTAGACTTAGTGCAGATAGGAGCAAGAAATATGCAGAACTTCACACTATTGAAAGAAGTAGGGAAGAGATGCACAAAGCCAATACTATTAAAGCGAGGATTAAGCTCAACATATGAAGAGTGGATCATGAGTGCAGAGTATATCATGGCAAGTGGAAATCCAAATGTCATATTATGTGAAAGAGGAGTAAGAACATTCGAAAGCTACACAAGAAATACATTAGATTTGCAGGCGATACCAGTTATCAAGAGATTGACACACTTGCCAATCATCATAGACCCATCACATGCAGGAGGAAAATGGTGGCTAGTAGAGCCAATGGCAAAAGCAGCAGTAGCAGCAGGATGCGATGGACTAATGATAGAGGTACACAACAATCCAGAATGTGCATTATGTGATGGACCACAGTCATTAAAGCCAGAGAAATATACAGAATTATTAAAACAGTTAAGAGGAATTGCAGAAATAGTTGGTAAGAAAATTTAAACTCTCAAATTGAGAGTTTTTTGTTGAGAACTACTCACATAATTTTAATAGTTATGACTAATTGAATAAAATGACTTTCATTTTAGATTAAGTCATATTATAATATACAAACTTAACGGATCATAAAAAACAGGCTATTTCTTTTCAAAATTATTGTTTTGATAATTTATGAAAACTTGTCATAATTTAATACTAGATGATTGTTAAATGATCCTAGAGAAACGGATTATCATATTTATGATATATTACTTTTTACTACAAAAGAAAAATAATATATAATTTTTTTATTATTGGAGGTGAAATTCTTGCGTAGTGATTATCCATATATTATCGGATGTTATGTTCAAGGTAAAATAGATAGGCCATCTGGTAGTCATCACCCTCAATATCCAAAAATGATATATCCTATTAATTATGGATATGTTGAAGGGATTTACGCTGAGGATGGAGAATGGCAAGATATCTATCTGCTAGGCACAAGTGTTCCATTAAAGGAATTTAAAGGAAAGGTTATTGCAGTATATCGTAGAGATGATGATGTTGAGGATAAATGGATTGTTTCTATAAATGATAAAAATTATTCTGATGAAGAAATACTAAAACAAATAGCTTTCCAAGAAAAGTATTTTACTGGAAAATTACTTCGATAATTTCTTGTTTTCTAATTAACAGATTATCTAATTAGCATCGTACTTCTAATGTTTACTTTCTTTTATGTGTAGTATTTGAATATATGACTATGATCTAGATTTTATATTTTTGAATTTATATGATTTTCTTAATATGTAATGAAATTTCTTTAAATTTAATATTTAATGTGGAATAAAATAAATAAAAGTCATTGACAAATTTATAAGAATTTAATAAAATGTTATCAACGCTACTGATATAAATACAGTGAAAAGAAAGAGTAGATTATAAAACAATAATAGAGAGTTCTTGGTTGGTGGAAAAGAATGTTGGGATATAATTGAATTCATCTTGGAGTAGACGGTTGAAAGTATAGTAGGCTAGTCCGGGAATGCCCGTTAAAGCATGAGAGTATGAACCTAATGTATAGGCGTACTTGATAAGGTTTATATAGTGATATATAAATGAACTAAGGTGGTAACACGGAGATATAATCTTTCGTCCTTGAGGCGAAAGATTTTTTTATTTATATGCAGTAGATAATAGAAGGAGGATTATAAAATGATTATTGTATTCAAACCAAAAACAACAGAAGAAGATGTAAAAAAAGTAGTAAAGCAAGTTGAAAAGAAAGGATTAAAAACAAATATTGTTGTTGGAGAAGAACAGACTATTTGTGGTATAATTGGAGATACAACAAAAGTAGATCCAAGAACAATAGAAGTAGACAGTGCAGTAGAGAAAGTAATGTATGTCAGTGAGCCATATAAGTTAGCTAACAGAGCATTTCATCCAGAAGATTCAATCATTGATGTATCAGGAGTCAAAGTAGGAGGAGAGCATCTAGCAATGATTGCAGGACCATGTTCAGTAGAGTCAAGGGAACAGGTAATTGAAATAGCCAAAGCAGCTAAAGCCGCAGGAGCAAATCTGCTTAGAGGAGGAGCATTCAAACCAAGAACATCACCATATGCATTTCAGGGGATGGGAAGCGAAGGATTGGATATACTAGTAGCTGCTAAAGAAGCAACAGGATTACCAATCGTATCTGAACTAATGAGTGCAGAATATATTGAGGAATTTGATGAAAAAGTAGACTTAGTGCAGATAGGAGCAAGAAATATGCAGAACTTCACACTATTGAAAGAAGTAGGGAAGAGATGCACAAAGCCAATACTATTAAAGCGAGGATTAAGCTCAACATATGAAGAGTGGATCATGAGTGCAGAGTATATCATGGCAAGTGGAAATCCAAATGTCATATTATGTGAAAGAGGAGTAAGAACATTCGAAAGCTACACAAGAAATACATTAGATTTGCAGGCGATACCAGTTATCAAGAGATTGACACACTTGCCAATCATCATAGACCCATCACATGCAGGAGGAAAATGGTGGCTAGTAGAGCCAATGGCAAAAGCAGCAGTAGCAGCAGGATGCGATGGACTAATGATAGAGGTACACAACAATCCAGAATGTGCATTATGTGATGGACCACAGTCATTAAAGCCAGAGAAATATACAGAATTATTAAAACAGTTAAGAGGAATTGCAGAAATAGTTGGTAAGAAATTATAGTTAGGAGGATTCAAATGAGAGTAAATTTAGGTAAAGATAGTTATGATATATTCATTGAGAAGGGATTGTTGGATCATATAAATGAATATATCCAATCTGTGTTTAAAGGTTCTAAAATTGTGATTATATCTGATGATAATGTTTATCCTTTTTATGGTGAAAAGATTAAAAATCAGTTATTAAAAGATTATGATGTCAATGAGATTGTCTTAGAACATGGAGAAAAGACAAAGAGGTTTGATATTTTGCCTTCAATCTACAGCCAATTACTTTCATCTAAAATCACTAGAACTGATTTGATTATAGCTTTAGGTGGAGGAGTTATAGGTGATTTAGCGGGATTTGTAGCAAGTTCTTTTTTAAGAGGGGTAAAGTTTGTGCAAATCCCAACTTCCTTACTTGCTCAAGTAGATTCATCTGTTGGTGGGAAGGTTGCTGTAGATTTACCAGAGGGGAAAAATCTTGTAGGTGCTTTTAAACATCCTAATTTAGTGATTATAGATCCTTTGACATTAAAAACATTGGATCAGCGTTATATCAATGATGGTATGGGAGAAGTTATTAAATATGGCTGTATTAAAGATAAATCTTTGTTTGAACAGTTAGCTTCTTATGATGATTTTAATGATCTATATAAAGATATTGATGAAATTATAACAAGATGTGTTGATATTAAAAGAGATGTTGTAGAGAAAGATTTATATGATTTTGGTGATCGCTTATGTTTAAATTTTGGACATACTTTGGCTCATGCAATTGAACAATATTATCATTATGAACAGTATTCTCATGGAGAAGCAGTTTCTATTGGAATGGTTCAATTAACAAAAATTGCAGAAAAGAAAAACATGACAAGATTAGGAACAGCTAAACGTATTGAAGAAATTGTAAAAAAATATAATTTGCCAACAGTATCTCATCTATCTGCTGATGAATTAACAAAAGCTATATCTTTAGATAAGAAAAATATTAATAAAAAATTATCTTATGTATTATTGCATGATATTGGAGATTATTATATATATCCTAGTGATATTTCATTTATAGAAGGGGAAGAAGTATAATGAGTTCAATCACAATCAAACCATCAAAACTAAAAGGCACTGTTACTATACCGCCATCAAAAAGTTTGGCTCATAGAGCAATCATCTGTGCTTCACTTGCAAGAGGTAGAAGTATAATTAAAAATATCGAATATTCTAAAGATATTAAAGCAACTATAGCTTGCATGAAAGAACTTGGAACAATAATTTTTGAACATGATGATTATTTAGAAATTGATGGAACAACTACTTATTTTAAGAATATGTGTGAAATGAATTGTGAAGAATCAGGTTCTACATTGAGGTTTATGATTCCTATCTCATTAGTAAACTTTGCTCAAGTTCATTATGTGGGTAAGGGTAAATTAGGACAAAGACCTTTAGATGTTTATTATCATATATTTGATGAGCAAGATATTACTTATTTATATAAAGAGAATGTTT
>CAZWZD010000101.1:0-5972 GCA_964638235.1 uncultured Erysipelotrichales bacterium | reverse complement strand
TATCATTCAATAATTTTTCATAAATAATATTCTCTGTAAAATCCTTATCTTTAAATTGAAGTGTCACAAATAATCCTGTATCAGCCATATACAATTTAAAATGATTTAAATCTTTATAAGCAGATAAACCTACATCAGGATTATTTGCATGATATGCCACTGATACTACTTTAGAATCTTTTAATTCTGATATTAAACTTAAAATTGTACTATCTGATGTTTTATATGAATTTAAAACTTTTTTTGTCTGAAATCCTTTAGCATTTTTATTTAATTGTGAAGGTATTGCTTCAAATAGCATAGTAAGCCTTCCTGTAGAATCAATTTTCCTAAAATCATCTTCATATAAATTAATGATATCTCTTTTTATGTCATCTACCTTTTTAAAATTGTTAGTTGTTATGAATTCATTAACAACTTGTGTCATATCTCCTACAAGCATATAAAGTCTAAATTCACGCATAAGTTTCCTATTTAATTTCTCTCCAAAAGATTTTTTTGCATCAAATACTCCTTTTAACAAATTCATAGTAGACGTTTTATTATAAGCCCATAAAAATTCTTCATAATCCATAGGATGCATTTGAATTTTTCTTTCTTCACTTGGTATTAAAATATCTTTTACATTCTTTTTTATTGAAATTAAAGAACCAGTTTCTATATAATCATACCTTCCATCTTTCACCAATACTTTAATTGCTTGTCTTGCTTTTGGACATAGTTGTACTTCGTCAAAAATAATCACAGAATTTCTAATTTCAAGCTCTACATGATATTGCAGTTGAATTTGAAGAAAAAAATAATTTAAGTCAGACATATCATCGAATAATTCTCTTACATCATTAGAAACAGTAGAAAAATCAATTAGAATATACTTCCCATATTCATTTTTTGCAAATTCTTCAACAATCGTTGACTTTCCTACACGCCTCGCGCCTTCAATTAATAAAGCTGTTTTACCATTAGAATTTTCTTTCCAATCTTTAATTTTTTCGTATATTTTTCTTTTAAACATGGGTTTAATACATCCTATAAATTATTATATCCAAAAATCGCAAAAAGATAATCGTTTATTTAGAAATAATATCTACCCCAGTTTCTGTTACTAAAAAAGTATGCTCCCACTGAGCTGACAGTGAACCATCCTTTGTATAGGCACTCCATCCATTTTTCCCAATATATATTTCTCTTTTGCCAGCATTTATCATTGGCTCAATAGTAATAACCATTCCTGGAACAATCAATTCTGTAGATGTATGTGTCTGAAAATGATAAACCCATGGCTGTTCATGAATTGAAAGACCTACACCATGTCCACAAAACTCTCTAACAACGCTATATCCATGCTCATTAGCATACTTTTCAATAGCATTTCCAATATCTCCAATACAACTTTTCCATGGTTTAATAGTATTCATACCAATATATAAACATTCTTTTGTAACTTCTACTAATCTTTTAGCTTCTTCACTAACATTCCCAATTAAAAACATGCGTGAAGCATCAGCATAATAACCTTCTACTACACTTGTTGCATCAACATTGATAATATCTCCATCTTTTAAAATATCTTTTGATGAAGGAATACCATGACAAACAACATCATTGATAGATGTGCAAATACTTTTAGGATATCCCTGATAATGTAAATCAGCCGATTTAGCATTATGACTTGCTAAATATTCCTGTGTCATTATATCAATATCTTCAGTAGATATATCTGCTTTAATATGCGCTTCAATATAATCCAATAACCCATTATTAACAATCGCAGCTTTTCTAATCCCTTCAATCTGCTTTTCATTCTTTATCATCTTTCTATCAGGAATTTTATAACCCTGACGTTTATATTCATCTAACTTCCTATCAAACTCTAAATGACATTTTTTATATTTCTTATTACTGCCACACCAGCATTTATCATTTCTTGATAACTTCATTTTATACCTTCTTTCATTTATTAGTTAGCTATCTCTAACCATTCTAACACTTCTTTCTATTACATTCAATTATTAAATATTTTTATTGACAATATGATTATAAAGTAACATAATGAGCAACGGAGATAGTATTCTATGATGAAACTATACTCTATCTGATTTACTAAAATTTCATATATACTATATCAAAAGAGCTTATATTATTAATTAAATAAGACTCAAGAAATTAACATGATAATCAAAGCATTTCAGGGTCTACTCCTTTGTAATGCTT
This sequence comes from uncultured Erysipelotrichales bacterium, assembly GCA_964638235.1. GTDB lineage: Bacteria > Bacillota_I > Bacilli_A > Erysipelotrichales > Coprobacillaceae > MGBC113645. The sequence continues at coordinate 3,758 of CAZWZD010000101.1, read as the reverse complement.
TTTATTTTATGAAAAGAAAGGATGAATGAGATGACATTAGAAATGTTAAAAGGAAAAATTCATCGTGCCACTGTTATTCAATCAGAATTAGATTATGTTGGAAGTATAACAATAGATGAAGAACTTTTAGAAGCTTCAAGTATATTAGAATATGAAAAAGTACAAATTGTTGATATAAACAATGGCAATCGCTTTGAAACATATACAATCTGTGGAAAAAAAGGAAGTGGTATGATCTGTGTAAATGGTGCAGCAGCAAGATGTGTAAGTACTGGTGATAAAATTATTATTATGGCTTACGGTCATTATAATGAAGAAGAAGCAGCAAAACATCAACCTACTGTTGTCTTTGTGGATGAAGAGAATAAAATTAGCTTTGTTACAAATTATGAAAAACATGGCTTATTAAAAGATATGAAATAAAAGTAAAATCAGTATAGGACTATCTCTAAATCCAAAAGAAAGAAGAGAAAAAATGCAAGTAACAAAAACAGTTAATGAAACAAGAGAAATTATTAAGAAATGGAAAAAAGAAGGTAAATCAATTGGTTTAGTTCCAACCATGGGATTTTTACATGAAGGTCATGCTAGTTTAATTCAAAGATGTCGTAAAGAAAATGATATTGTAGTTGTATCTGATTTTGTAAATCCTACTCAATTTGGAGAAAACGAAGATTTAACTTCTTACCCTCGTGATTTTAAACATGACAGTGAATTGTGTGAAGATTTGGGAGCAGATTTAATCTTTCATCCAGAAGTAGAAGATATGTATCTTGATCCTCATGCATATGTTAATATTGATTTGCTTTCAGAAACTTTATGTGGAAAATCAAGACCTGTTCATTTTAAAGGAGTTTGTACAGTAGTATCTAAATTATTTAATATTATAACTCCAGATAAAGCTTATTTTGGACAAAAAGATGCTCAACAATTAGCAATCATTCGTAAAATGGTACAGGATTTAAATTTTGATATTGAAATTATTGGATTTCCAATCATTAGAGAAGAAGATGGTTTAGCAAAATCATCAAGAAATACATATTTAAATCCAAAAGAACGTAAAGCTGCTCTTTGTTTATCTCAAGCTATTTTAAAAGGTCAACGAATCATTCATAAGGGAATGAAAGCAAGTGATGTTTTAGTTGAAATGAAAAACATTATAGATAAAGAACCTTTAGCAAAAATTGATTATATTTCAATGGTTGATGCTTTAACAATGCAGCCTGTTGAAAAAGTTGAAGGAAGTGTTCTTATAGCAATGGCTGTTTATATTGGTAAAACTCGTCTGATTGATAATTTTTCATATGAGGTATAATCAATGCATAAGTTCATTAAAAATGTAGGAAAAATTTCAACACTATTTACAAGATATATTGGAATTATTATTATTGTTTTTTCAATTCTAGCCTTTTTTTGGCAGGATGGATTCGCATGGACAACTCAATATACATCTGTTTTTCTAGGTGTCGCAATGTTTGGAATGGGGCTAACAATTAAATTAGAAGATTTTAAAGTTATCTTTTCTCATCCTAAAGAAGCACTTATTGGCTGTATTGCTCAATATACTATTATGCCGATTATTGCATGGCTATTGGCAGTTATCTTCCAATTGCCTGATGATTTAGTAATTGGTGTTATTTTAGTTGGATGTTGTCCAGGAGGAACTGCAAGTAATGTCATTACTTATATTGCTGGTGGAGATGTTGCTTTATCAGTTGGAATGACAATCATATCTACTTTGATTGCTCCAATAATGACACCATTGTTGGTATATTTTTTAGCCGGTGCATGGGTAGATGTTTCATTTTGGTCAATGGTTTTATCGGTTGTCAAAGTCATTTTAATTCCTGTTTTACTAGGAATTTTAGTAAGCCGATTATTTGGATATTATATCCAAAAAATTTCAGAAATTTTACCATTGATTTCATCTATTTCTATCATCATGATTATTTCTGGAATTGTTGCAATTAACGCTCAAAAAATTGTAAGTTGTGGTATTTTAGTTTTAGGTGTTGTTATAATCCATAATTTATCAGGTATGGGGTTAGGACTCGCAGTTTCAAAAATTCTAAAAATCAAATATTCTAAAGCTACCGCAATCGCAATTGAAGTTGGTATGCAAAACAGTGGTCTTGCAGTAACACTTGCAACTGCAAATTTTGCTTCTAATCCATTAGCGACTTTACCAGGTGCTATTTTTAGTGTTTGGCATAATATTTCAGGCTCAATTTTTGCAAGTATCAGAAGGTAGCATTCTAATAAATAAAAATATTGTTTTATCACATACTATTTATGGGTGATTATTTTGAAATATGCAAATTTAAAGAGCTTAATCAATAATAGCTCATCTTCTAGACAATATTTTCTATCTTTGCCAGTAGATAGACAACTTGAACTTCATAAATATAATGATTATATCTTCACTTTAGAAAGATTACATTACTATACATCATTAGTATATCCATTAAAACGTAATCCCATAAAATAATTGTAAGATAATACTAAAAAGGCAATGAAAATCCTATGATTCATTGTCTTTTATCATTTCAACTCACTCACTTTTAAAATTTTATTGTTAGTAGTAACTATTTTCATTACAAAATATGATTAGATAATATATTTTTTTCTCATTTATGTTATAATTAAGCAAAGAGGAGAGAAAAATGAAAAAATATAGTGCTTCAATTATCATGTTTCTAATTTTTGAAACAATTGCTTTAACCTTATGGTTATCTTTAGATAATATTTTCTATTTATTTAATTTTAGTTATATTGGATATTCTTTATCCATAGGATTGTTTTTATATGCTAAAAATTATCGTTATGCAAGAAATTTTGTTCAATTTGCAGTTGGTATTTATATGCTAGTTTACTTAGGTTTTTTGAGTCGAGAAAATATGCAAATAGAAGGATTCTGGTATTATCTTTTTTTAGGTGTATTTGAAGCTGCTATGATACATTATGCAGTTGCCAAAATATTTGGACCGCTTATTTTTGGCAGAGGATGGTGTGGTTATGCCTGCTGGAGTGCCATGATTTTTGATTTACTGCCTTTCAAGACTCCTAAAACTCAAAGAAAAAATATAGGATTTATAAGATATATTGTTTTTATAGCTTCATTAATCTTTGTAAGTGCATTATTTATTTTTAAAATACCTAATTTAGAAAATATTATGTTTTATAGTTTTATAATAGGTAATATTATTTATTATATTGTAGGTATAGCTTTAGCATTTTATTTCAAAGATAATCGTGCTTTCTGTAAATATATTTGTCCAATAACTTTATTTTTAAAACCTATGAGTTATTTTTCACTAATGCGAGTTAAAGTAAATGAAGAAAAATGTATTTCTTGTAAGAAATGTTTAAAAGTTTGTCCAATGAATGTTGAAGTAATGAATAATTCTAGGAAAAGAAAAAATGCAACTGAATGTATATTATGCATGAAATGCATTGAACAATGTCCAAAGAAAGCTTTAAAATTATAAATAACACTCACGAATCTGAGTGTTATTTTAATTTGATTTTGGTTAATTTTGTAGCTAAACCAATACTTTTAATTATTTTAATAAGCTTAAATAAATGATATAATAGAAAAGAAGAAGGTGACACAATGAAAAAGATTCCAATGGGTATAGAAAATTTTAAAAGAATGATAGATAATGATTACTATTTTGTAGATAAAACAATGCTTATCAAAGAAATCATAGATGAAACAGTTGTTTTATTTACAAGACCAAGAAGATTTGGGAAAACAT
>CAZWZD010000100.1:0-5977 GCA_964638235.1 uncultured Erysipelotrichales bacterium | reverse complement strand
GGTATATGTGCAGTTTTTAAAGGGAAAAGTCCACTTGATGTTTATATAGATTATATAGATGGTAAAAAGGAAATCAATGAAATATCTATTTATAATTTATAGTGGAAGAAAGGAAATAGAGGATGTTAAATCAATTTTCTAGAACAGAATTATTATATGGCAAAAAATCTTTAGAAAAATTAGAGAATGCAAGAGTTGCTGTATTTGGAATTGGTGGAGTAGGTGGCTATACAGTTGAAGCCTTAGCGAGATCAGGAGTAGGGCATATTGATTTGATTGATGATGATAGAATATGCTTAACTAATATTAATAGACAAATCATAGCTACTAGAAAAACTGTTGGTAAGTATAAAGTGGATGTTATGAAGGAAAGAATTTTAAGTATCAATCCTACATGTGAAGTAACAACTCATAAATGTTTTTTCTTACCTGAAAATAAAAATGAGTTTGATTTTGCTTCTTATTCATATGTAGTTGATGCAGTAGATACTATTACTCAAAAAAATAGTGTTCCAATTATTTCATGTATGGGAGCAGGGAATAAAATCGATCCTACAGCATTTGAAGTTACTGATATTTATAAGACTTCAATTTGTCCAGTTGCAAGAGTTATGAGAAGAGAGCTTAAAAAACGAAAAGTTAAACATTTAAAAGTTGTATATTCAAAAGAAAAACCTTTGACACCTATAGAAGATATGTCAATAAGTTGTAAGAAAAATTGTATATGTCCACCAGGAACCGTGAGAAAATGTACTCAAAGAAGAGCTATTCCAGGAAGTAATGCTTTTGTTCCATCAGTTGCAGGTTTAATTATTGCAAGTGAAGTTATTAATGAATTGACAGCTATCTAATTTTAAGGGAGGAAGAGAAAATGAGTAAAAGAGTATATGGAAAAGAATATGGATTTATGACGAGAGCCGTACATACAGGTAATGATGTTGATCAAGAAACAGGTGCAATTAGAAGACCTATTACTATGGCTAATAGCTATGCATTACCTTATGATCCGTCTGATATGAATTGGTCAAGTGCTGATAAATCGTTATATACAAGAAATGGAGGAAGCAATCAAAAATATTTAGAAGAAAAACTAGCATCTTTAGAAAATGGTGAAGATGCAATTGTTTTAGCAAGTGGAGTTGCTGCTCTTTCAGGATTGTTTTTTGCATTGCTTGAGTCTAATGATCATGTTATTTTTGGTAGTGTAACATATATTGCAGCTTATCGTTTGTTAAATGAACTATTTAAAAATAAATTTAATGTTGAAACAACACTTGTTGATACAACTGATATTAACAATATTAAGAAAGCTATTCAGCCTAATACAAAGCTAATCCACATAGAAACACCAGGAAATCCAACTTTAATGGTATCAGATATTGAAGAAATTGCAAAGATTGCTCATGAAAATGGTATACTATTGTCATGTGATAATACTTTTGCATCTCCATATAATCAAAGACCTTTAGATTTAGGAGCAGATTTTTGTATAGAATCTTTAACAAAGTATATCAATGGGCATGGCGATAGTATGGGAGGAGCAATCATTGGTAAAAAGGAATATTTAGATATTATAAGAGCACAATCTCAAGTTAATTTAGGTGGTACAATATCTCCTTTTAATGCGTGGCTAATTATGAGAGGTAGTGTTACTTTACCATTAAGAATGAAACAACATAATGAAAATGCTTTAAAAGTTGCTAAATATTTAGAAAGTTTAGATTGTGTAAGGTTTGTTTCATATCCTGGTTTAAAATCACATAAACAGCATGATATTGCTGTTAAACAAATGAGTCCAGGATTTGGTGGTGTTTTATCATTTGGATTAAAGGCAACTCATGATCAACATAATCAATTTGTTTCACATTTGAAAGTCATTACAAGTGCTGTTTCTTTAGGACATGATGAGAGTTTAATTGTTTTTTTAGGAGAAGACGATGAAAGACAGTACTTATATCCTGAAGAATTTCATGATGGTTTCTTTAGATTTTCGGTTGGAATTGAAGATGTAGAAGATATTATTAATGATATTTGGCAGGCTTTGGAAAAAACAGGATTATTATAATAATAAATCGAGGTTATCATTGAAACCTCGTTTATTTTTTATTCAAATTTAAATTCATCAGCTTTCGCAAGTAATCCATAGATTCCACCTGTATGGATAAATAAAATATTTTTTGCTTTATCAAAAGTTCCTTTATTTAATTCATTTATTAACCCAAAATATGTTTTTCCAGTATAAACAGGATCTAATATAATTCCTTCTAATTGTGCTAATTTTATGATTTCCTTTCTTTCAATTTCTCTGCTTTGAGCGTAACCATTTCCTACATAACCATCTATAATATGTATGTGAGATTCATCAATAGAATTTTTATTAATAAGTGGTAATGTTTCTAAAATAATTTTATGTATTTCTTTTTGAAAATACTCTTTATTATCACAAACATTAATACCAACAATATCTTTTTTCTTATCAAATATTTCATTACCAATATAAAGTCCAGTGTAAGTTCCTCCAGAGCCTAATGCACAAACAACGGTATCGAAAGTAATGTTGTTTTCATTTTCATAGTCAATGATTTCTTTATATGCATCAATGTATCCCAAAGTGCCAATACCATTACTTGCTCCCATTGGAATAATATAAGGATGAAATCCTTTATTTTCATATTCTTTTTTTAAGTCATTAAGATACTGATTTTTGTTTTTTTGAAAATCTTTATATTCTTTAATAATAACATCAGCACCCAAAACATAATTAAGAAAAGCATTACCATTAATTGAATTATCTCCAATTTCTTTTCTTAAAAGCAATACACATTTTAATCCTAATTTAGCAGCTAAAGCAGCGGTAGCTCTACAATGATTAGATTGCATTCCTCCACAAGTTATCAATAAATCACAATTTGTATCTATCGCTTCTTTAATACTATATTCTAATTTTCTTATTTTATTTCCTGAAGCAATAATATCTGTTAAATCATCTCTTTTAATAAAAATATTTTTATTTACTTTTTTTGATAACTTAGACAGTTTTTCAATTGGTGTAGGTAAAGAGGCTAATTGTAGTTTATTCATAGTATCATTCCTTTCTTTTTAATAGATTATATATAATTTTTGATATAAAGTAAATATTTCCTATAGGAAAAATATGAATTATTTTCACTATACCTATTGACATAGTAGGAAAACTAGGTTATTATATATACGTATTAAAGAAAGGGGAAAGAACAATGAAGAAATTATGTGTCATGTGTGAAATGTTAAGAGTTAAAAGTTCATGTAATCTCTTTATGTTCACTATGCGATGTTGTTAGAATATTAATTTGCAGGATTGTATAATGTACGATCCTGTTTTTTAATTTTATCTATAGTGAAAAGGAGATATTTATGAAATTTGAAACAGAGGTTATACATGGAGGTCAAAGAATAGAAAGTGAAGTCAAGGGTGTTAATGTTCCGATTGAATTATCTACAACTTTTGTACAGCCAGGCATAAATGATTATAAAGATTTTGTTTATGCAAGAGGAAATAATCCTACTAGGTATTATGTAGAAACTTTAGTGGCTGGATTGGATCATGGAAAATATGCTTTAGGTTTATCTAGTGGTATGGCTGCAACATCTTTGGTTTTTGGGTTATTTAAAAAGGGAGATAAAATATTATTTAATTCGAATGTTTATGGAGGAACATATCGCTATTTTTCTAATTTGTTTGAAGATCATGGATTATTATATGATATTGTATTAGATTTTAATACTTTATCTTATGAGGATTTAAATGGAGTTAGTGCTGTATTTATTGAAACACCATCAAATCCTTTATTAGAGGTTTATGATATTGAGAGATTAGTTAAAATAACAAAGGAACTGGGTATATTGTTAATTGTCGATAATACTTTTATGACATCATATTTTCAAAAACCATTGGATTTAGGTGCTGATATAGTTGTTTATTCGGCTACAAAATATTACAGTGGACATTCAGATTCGATAGCTGGTTTTGTTGTTACTAATAATGATCAATTATATGAGAAGCTTAAATTTTTACAGAATACTTATGGTGGCATATTATCACCTTTTGATTGTTATCTTATTCAAAGAGGTATTAAAACATTGGCTGTAAGAATGGATAGACATCAATTCAATACAACTCGAATTGCTAATTTTTTAAATGAGCATGAGGCTGTTAAAAAAGTATTCTATCCAGGTTTAATTACTCATAAGAATCATGATATACAAGATAATCAAGCAAGTGGATATGGAGCGGTATTATCAATAATATTAAAAGATGAATATGATATTGATTTATTTGTAAAAAATTTGATTTAGCTGTAAGTTTAGGTGGTGTTGAATCATTGATTTGTCATCCAGCAACTATGACTCATGAATCTTATGCTAAAGAAGTACAGGATGAAATAGGAATAGTTGATGGGTTGCTTAGGCTTTCAGTTGGTATTGAAAATTATGAAGATTTAAAAGAAGATTTAGATAATGCTTTAAAGAAAGCATACAGGGGAGAATAAAAATGAAAAAATTATTAAAAAGTTTATTAGCATTAAGTTTATTTGTTCCTACTTTAGTAGGATGCTCATCTAGTGATGATACATTATCACAAATTAAAGAAAAAGGGGAAATTAATATTGCAATTGAGGGAACTTATTCGCCATATACTTATCATGATGAAGATGATAATTTGGTTGGATATGATGTTGATATAGCAAAAGCTGTTGCTGAAAAGTTAGGTGTTACACCTGTATTTACAGAAACATTATGGGATGGTATTATTGCTGGGTTAGATGCAAAAAAATACGATGTCATTTTTAATCAAGTTGGAATTACTGAAGAAAGATCAGAAAAATATTTATTTAGTACACCTTATACTTATTCTTATGGTGTTATTATAGTAAAAGATGATAACAATGAAATTAAATCATTTGATGATTTAAATGGTAAAAAATCTGCACAAACAACAACAAGTAATTGGGCACAGACTGTAAAAGATTATGGTGGAGAAATTGTTGCTACTAATGGATTTAGTGAATCCATTCAATTAGTTATAAATGGACAAGCAGATGCAACAGTTAATGATAATGTTACATTTGCAGATTATAAAAAGCAGCAACCTGATGCAAAAGTTAAAGTTGTGGCAACTTCTGATGAAGCTACACAATCAGCAGCGTTAATAAGAAAAGAAGATACTTCATTGCAAGAAGCGATTAACGAAGCATTAAAAGAATTACAGGAAGAAGGAACATTAGCTAAAATTTCTAATCAATATTTTGGTGAAGATGTTTCAGTTGCAAAATAATGGAAAGAGTCATATCAATATTAATACGTTCATTTCCTAGAATATTGCTGCCTGGTCTTATTTATACTATTCCATTAACGCTGATTTCATTTTTTCTAGGACTACTGATTGCAATTATAGTAGCAATGTTACAGGTAGGAAATGTTAAAGTATTTAAACAGATTTGTCAATTTTATGTTTGGGTATTTAGAGGAACACCACAAATGGTTCAGTTATTTATAATATTTTATGGTTTACCAAATTTAGGAATATATATAAATGCTTTGCCAGCAGCAGTTATTGCTTTTTCATTAAATGTAGGTGCTTATGCATCAGAAACGATAAGAGGATCTATATTATCAGTTCCACAAGGACAGGTTGAAGCATCCTATTCAGTGGGAATGACATACATTCAATCAATGATTCATGTTATTTTACCACAAGCTCTAAAAATGAGTATTCCTGCCTTGTTTAATACATTTATATCTTTAGTTAAAGATACATCTTTAGCAGCCAATATTACTGTTTCAGAAATGTTTCAAGTTACTCAAACAATAGTAGCTGTCTATTATGAACCGTTATTTCTTTATATAGAAGTCGCTTTTATATATTTAATGTTCTGTACTGTACTTACTAAAGTTCAAAAATTCATAGAAAGAAAATGGCATATTGAAAAAGCTTAAG
>CAZWZD010000099.1:0-5977 GCA_964638235.1 uncultured Erysipelotrichales bacterium | reverse complement strand
AAATTATTTAAATATTTCTTCATCTAAAGAAGATTTTTCTAAACTAATAGATGATCTTTGTGATTTGATATTTCATAAAAATAGAGTTGTTATTGTTGGATCTCATTTTCCTAGCAGCTTAGTTGTAGATTTTCAGACAGATATGATTAGTTTAGGAAAAGAAGTTGTTCAATATCATCATTTTGATAGAAACTTTGAATTTAGGGAAGATGATATAGTATTTTTTATTACTGCGACAGGTAGAGCTTTGCATGCAAATGCTAAAGATATGAAACCACAGAATATTTGTGAAGCGGATGTTGTTTTAGTAACTCAAAATATAAAATATGTAAAATTTGATGATGTTTGTGCAGATTATGTTGTTCATGTATTAGGAAAATATGATGGAATACAATTTAATTATCAGGTTTTAATGATATTTGATATGTTAAGAATTAGATATTTTCAAAAATTTTTTCAGTAGAAAGGGGATATAATATGAAAAGCAATGTTACTTTTGATGAAGCTGGTACACATATTGATTGGTCTTTAGATGGTGTTACTCCATTACAGTTGGATTGGTTTTGGAGTAATATGGATAAGTGCGATTATTTATGGCATCCAAATCAGCATAATGGTTTTGAATGGTTTATTAGTCCTGTACAAATGGGTGGAATGGAAGGAACAATTCATATTGCTCCTCAAACTTGGGGTAATGGTATTCCAATGAAAATTTATATTCGTGCAGAAAAATTGGAAGATGTTCCTGCAAAGGTTAGAAAATATTTAAAATATGATCATGCGATTATTGTTGCTGGAATTAGTTTGACTGGAGAAAATGTTCATGCAGATGATCCGGCTTTAGGATATCGACTTCATCAATGGCAAGCTTGCGATAATGGCGTTGTTGGAATGTCATCTGCGATTGAAATGACAGAAAATGATGCTGGTGATGGTAAGGTATGGGCAGATCATGCGATGGAAGAAGTGGGAAATTGGGAAGTTTTCTTACCAACTTTATGGAAACTGTACCAAGTTATTACTAGAGAAGATATTTGTCCTTGCTATTCTTTAAAGTTAGAAGGAACAGGACTAGATGCTCATTATCAAAGATAGTAATAGGAACTCTGATGATTAATCAGAGTTTTTTAGTACAATTATAAAGTATTTTTCTTTAAAATGTATATGAATTTGTGTATAATCATTAGAGGAAAGAGGTTATATGATATGAAACAGCCATTAGTTGGTAAAAAAGTATTGATACATTGTTATAAGCATAACGGAAATGTACATAGGTGCTGGTCTAAGGGATTGGTGCTTGAAGAAAATGATCAATCTTTTATTGTTATCAATGATAGAACATTAGTTACTGAATCTGATGGAAGAAGATGGTTTACTAGAGAACCTGCAATTTGGTATTTTCCTAAAAATGAGTGGTATAATGTTATATGTATGATTAGGAAAAATGGTGTTTATTTTTATTGTAATATTGCATCACCTACTATTTATGATGGTGAAGCAATTAAGTATATTGATTATGATTTAGATTTGAAAGTATTTCCTGATTATAAATATAAGATATTAGATCAAGATGAATATGAAATACATCGTAGGGAAATGGGTTATTCGGTGGAGTTAGATAGGATTTTAAAAGGGCAGCTAGAAGAACTGATAGAAATGACTTATGATATGTCTGGTCCTTTTAGACCTGATTTTGCTCAAAAATGGTATAATGTTTATATTGATATGAAAAGGAGGTCATTATAATGACTTTTAATGACGAAGAAAGTATGATTAAGTTTGGTGAAAGACTTGTTAAGCATTTATTTCCTAATGCTGTTATAACGTTGACAGGAGAATTAGGTGCTGGAAAAACGACTTTTACTAAAGGAATTGGCAAAGGCTTACATATAAAAAAGATTATTAATTCTCCTACTTTTACAATTGTTAAAGTTTATCATGGTGATTTAACATTATATCATTTTGATGCTTATAGATTAGAAGATAGTGATAATGAATTAGGATTTGAAGAAATGTTTGAAGATGGTGGAATTAGTGTTATTGAATGGCCACAGTATATTGAAGATATTTTGCCAAATGAAAGATTAGAAATTAATATTTCTATAAATGAAGATTTATCTAGAGAGTTTTCTTTTAAGCCAATTGGAGAGAAATATGAAACAGTAGTAAAGGAGATTTTAAATGTATAAAGTAATATTAGATACATCTAATCAATATTTAGCTGTTGCTTTATATAAAGATGATGAATGTTTAGAAAGTGTTTTGGAAAAGGGAAGTCAAAGACAATCTGAAAATGCTATTCCGTATTTATCTAAAATATTAGAAAATCATGGAGTTGAACTATTAGATGTTGATGAAATGGTTATAACGAGAGGACCTGGTTCTTATACTGGTGTTAGAGTAGCTATGACTATAGCAAAGACTTTAAGTGTTATTTCAAATGTGAAAGTTAAGGCTATTTCTTCATTAAAAGCATATGCTGGAATGAATAAATGTGTGAGTGTTATTGATGCAAGAAGTAAAAAGATATTTGTTTGTGCTTATGAAAATGGTGAGGAATTAATGAATGAGCAAATGATTACGATTGATAGTTTTAATGATTTTATGAAAGATTATCAAGATTTTAAGGTTGTTGGACAGACACAGGTTGTTGGTATAGAGAGTCAAAATAATGAATTAATAGATAATCTTTATCAATTATCTTTAAATGAAGAAGCTATAGAAAATATTGATGCATTAGTTCCTGTATATTTAAAAGATGTAGAGGCTAAAAAGATATGCATATAAGAGAAATGACAGTTGATGATATTGAATATCTTGAATTAGTTGAGAAAGATTTGTTTTCTTCTCCTTGGTCTAAGGATGATTTTATTTATGAAATAAAAGCGAATCCTTTTGCTCATTTATATGTTATTGAAGATACCCAAATGATTGGATATATTGATTTTTGGATCATGTATGAACAAGCTACGCTTGCTAATATAGGAGTGAGAAGAGAATATCAAAGGAAAGGATATGCTTCATTGTTAATAGAGCATATGTTAGATGAAGTAAAACATTGTGAGAATGTGACATTAGAAGTGAGAGTTTCTAATGTGAGTGCTATTAATTTATATAAAAAATATGGATTTGAAATTCAGGCACTTCGTAAAGATTATTATAAAGATAATCATGAAGATGCTTATTTGATGTTAAAAAGAATGGAGGGATGAATATGTCTTTAATTTTAGCAATTGAATCAAGCTGTGATGAAATGTCAGTGGCAATTTTAAAGGATAAAAGAGAAATATTATGTAATATCGTTGCTTCTCAAATTGATACTCATCGTTTATATGGTGGAGTCGTTCCTGAAATTGCTAGTAGGATGCATGTTGAATGTGTTTCTACAGTTTTAAAAACTGCTCTTAATGAGGCGAAAATAGATATGAAAGATATAGATGCTATTGCTGTTACAAAAGGACCTGGATTAGTAGGATCTTTGCATGTTGGAATGCAGGCTGCTAAAACTTTGGCTTTAGCCTATCATAAACCTTTGATTGGTGTGCATCATATAGCTGGACATATTTATGCAAATGAACTAGTTGAGGATATTGAGTATCCATGTTTATGTTTGGTTGTTTCTGGTGGACATAGTGAACTTGTATATATGAAAGATGAATTTTGTTTTGAAGTTATTGGAGAAACATTGGATGATGCTATTGGGGAAGCTTATGATAAGGCTGGAAGAATTTTACATTTGCCATATCCGGGAGGACCTGTTATTGATAAAATGGCATTAAAAGGTAAGCATAGTTATAAATTACCATTACCATTAGATGATGATAGCTATAATTTTTCTTTTAGTGGTTTGAAATCTGCTGTTATTAATTTAGTTCATAATGCTAAGCAAAGAGGAGAAGAAATTATTCCTGAAGATTTAGCTTGTTCTTTTCAAGATGTTGCATTAGATGTTCTTGTGCATAAAACAATTAAAGCTGCAAAAGATTATCATGTTAAGGAAATTATTGTTGCAGGTGGAGTTAGTGCTAATCAAGGTTTACGAAAACGAATGATGGAAGAAAGTCCTATTAAGGTTTTATTTCCACCAATGAAATTCTGTACTGATAATGCTGCTATGATAGCTTCTGCTGGACGTATAATGTTTGAAAAAAAATTGTATTCTTCTCTTGATTTATCAGCAAAACCGTCATATGATTTAGAAGAGGAAGGAGTTCAATAATGGAAAAAAAGAAACAAAAAATTTCTAAGGCAACTATGTCTAGATTCCCCGTCTATTTAAAAGCCTTAAGAAAAATGCAGTTGGAAGGAAAAACTAATTTTTTATCTAGTGAATTAAGTGATTTAACTTCTATATTAGATACTACTATTCGTAGAGATTTTAGTTTTTTATCTAATGAATCAGCTCTTGGTAAAAGAGGAATTGGATATCAGGTGAATGATATTATTGATGCTTTAAATGATGTTTTAGGTTTAGGATTAGAAGAATCAATTATTTTGATTGGTGTAGGTAATTTGGGTAGTGCTATCTTAAAATATAATCGCTGGCAGTATACTGTTGGTAAGATTGTATGTGCTTATGATAGTGATTTAAATGTAGTAGGTGAGCGTTTTGGTGTTAAACTATTACATATAGACGATTTGGAAAAAACATTTCCTAAGGACTGTAAAATTGCTATTTTAGCAATTTCGGAAAATGTTCAAGAAACTGTTAATCGTTTGATGGATTTAGGAATTAAAGGAATTGTTGACTTCACACATACTCATTTTTTAGTAAGAGAGGATGTTGAAGTACAGCCTGTTGATGTTGTGGCTGCTATTCAAGAGTTAGTTATTAGAATGAAAGCTAATGAAAATGATGGAAATATTTAATATTTTATTGCAATAAATAATAAAAAGTGTTAATAATATAGACATAAGCAATGATTTGAGAACGTTTATATATATTATTTAATAGAGAGTATGGTTAGGTGGAAGCATATAAATAAATTATAAATGGAACACTCAATGAGCTAAACAGGAGAAATTAAGTAGACTGTTTCGTTGCCCGCGTTAAGGTTAAAAGTGCATCGCAATGATGAATAAGGATGGTACCGCGATATAAGTCGTTCCTTTTAGGAATGGCTTTTTTATATAAAGGAGGAAAGTAAAATGTTTGAATTTATGACTATTAGGGAATTATATGAAATGGTATTAGGAGGTTCTCAAGTTGAGAATGATAGTTTGGAATATGTTGAGTTAGATGGTTGGGTTCGTACAAATAGAGATAATGGAAAAATAGGATTTATTGCTTTAAATGATGGAACTTATTTTAGGAATGCTCAAGTTGTTTATTTAAAAGAAAGCATTGAGGATTATGAAACTTGTAAGCATATCAGCACAGGAAGTGCAATTAAAGTATTAGGTAAATTTAAATTAACACCTAATGCTAAACAGCCGTTTGAAATTGAAGCAACACAAATTGTAGTAGAAGGTGCTTGTGATGAAGATTTTCCTTTACAAAAGAAAAGACATTCATTTGAATATATGAGAGAAATTCCTCATTTAAGACCAAGAGCAAATTCTTTTTATGCAATCTTTAGATTACGTAGTGTATTATCAATGGCAATCCATGAATTTTTCCAATCTCAAGGATTTGTATATGTACATACACCAATTATTACAAGTAATGATGGTGAAGGTGCAGGGGAAATGTTTAGAGCAACTACTATAGATAATACTGATTTTAATAAAGATTTCTTTGGAAAAGAAGCTTTCTTGACTGTAACAGGACAATTGCACGTAGAAGCTTTTGCTATGGCATTTAGAGATGTTTATACATTTGGACCAGCATTCAGAGCAGAAAATTCTAATACTTCTAGACATGCTAGTGAATTTTGGATGATTGAACCAGAAATAGCTTTTGCAGATTTAGAAGATGATATGGATTTAATTGAAGATATGGTTAAATATTGTATTGATTATGTATTGGAAAATGCTC